>NZ_JBFBDO010000048.1:0-58563 GCF_040683335.1 Kitasatospora sp. NPDC093806 | reverse complement strand
GGGGGGACCCTGTGGGAGAGTAGGACGCCGCCGAACAATCATTCACAAAGAACCCCCATCCGGGATCCGGATGGGGGTTCTTTGCATTTCCCGTTCCCGCCGGCCGCGGGCCCTTCGGGGGCGGCCCGGCGATCACATGTGATTCTTGTCATGGGCGCTGGGGACGACCCCGTTTCGATGTCGGGTGGGGGCCGCAGTTAGCATGTGAACACCCTCCTAGCTCGAAAGATGGACTTGTGACTGTCAACGACGACGTGTTCACGGACTGGAAGAACCGCGAGGAGATCGCGGAGTCGATGATCCCGGTCATCGGCCGACTGCACCGGGAGCGGGACGTCACCGTCCTGCTGTACAGCCGTTCCCTGGTGAACAAGTCGGTGGTCAGCATCCTGAAGACCCACCGGTTCGCCCGCCAGATTGCCGGCGAGGAGCTCTCGGTCACCGAGACGCTGCCGTTCCTGCAGGCGCTCACCACCCTGGATCTCGGCCCCTCCCAGATCGACATCGGCATGCTCGCCGCCACCTACCGCGCCGACGACCGCGGTCTCTCGGTGGAGCAGTTCACCGCTGAGGCCGTCGCCGGTGCGACCGGTGGCAACAAGATCGAGCGCCGCGAGTCGCCGCGCGACGTCGTCCTGTACGGCTTCGGCCGCATCGGCCGCCTGGTCGCCCGTCTGCTGATCGAGAAGGCCGGTTCCGGCAACGGCCTGCGCCTGCGGGCCATCGTCGTCCGCCAGGGCGGCGACCAGGACATCGTGAAGCGCGCCTCGCTGCTGCGGCGCGACTCGATCCACGGCCAGTTCCAGGGCACGATCACGGTCGACGAGGCGAACAGCACCATCGTCGCCAACGGCACCGAGATCAAGGTGATCTACGCCAACGACCCGTCCGAGGTCGACTACACGGTGTACGGCATCCGGGACGCCATCCTGATCGACAACACCGGCAAGTGGCGTGACCGCGAGGGTCTGTCGAAGCACCTCCGCCCCGGCATCGAGAAGGTCGTCCTGACCGCCCCGGGCAAGGGCGACGTGCCCAACATCGTGCACGGCGTCAACCACGACACCATCAAGCCGGACGAGCAGATCCTCTCCTGCGCGTCCTGCACCACCAACGCGATCGTCCCGCCGCTGAAGGCGATGGAGGACGAGTACGGTGTGCTGCGCGGCCACGTGGAGACCGTCCACTCGTTCACCAACGACCAGAACCTGCTGGACAACTACCACAAGGCCGACCGTCGCGGCCGCTCGGCACCGCTGAACATGGTGATCACCGAGACCGGTGCCGCCTCGGCCGTCGCCAAGGCCCTGCCGGACCTCAAGGCGAAGATCACCGGCAGCTCGATCCGCGTGCCGGTGCCGGACGTCTCGATCGCCATCCTGAACCTCCAGCTGGCCCGCGAGACCAACCGCGAGGAGGTCCTCGACTACCTCCGCAACGTCTCGCTGACCTCGTCGCTGAAGCGCCAGATCGACTTCACCACCGCCCCCGACGCGGTGTCGATGGACTTCATCGGCTCGCGCCACGCCTCGATCATCGACGCCGGCGCCACCAAGGTCGAGGGCGACAACGCGATCCTCTACCTGTGGTACGACAACGAGTTCGGCTACTCCTGCCAGGTCATCCGGGTCGTCCAGCACGTCTCGGGCGTCGAGTACCCGACCTTCCCGTCCCCGGCGGTCTGATCCGTAGCGGATGAAAACGGTGGGGCGGCAACCTCGGAGGTTGCCGCCCCACCGGCGTTCCCGGGCACGGGTCGGACCGCCAGGCACGGGCCGGGTCACCCGGGTACGGGTGCGGTCACCCGGGTGGGGCGGCCGTACGGCGTTCGGCGCGGGCGCCCTGGGCGACGACCACGGCGAGGGCGGTCGCGATGACCGCCTCGGCCCAGAAGAAGGCGGCGTAGTCGAGCAGCGAGCCGATCGGCGGGCTGCCGGGTGCCGCGTTGCGCATGCCGACGAGGGCGAACAGGGTGGCGGCCATCCACCCCAGGGCGGGCCAGACCAGGCCGCGTCGCTGGGTGACGATCACCCAGGCCGCCGTCAGCACGGACAGGGCCAGGGCCCACATCGCCACGATCATGAACCAGGCCAGGATGAACGTGCTGCGCGAACGGGTCAGCCGCTCCGTCACGACCACGGCGTTCTCCGTGACCGCCGCCCCGCCGCGGCCGCGGACCAGGAAGAACGGGTCGGCGTTGACGAGGCTGAGCACCATCGGCACCGGTCGGCCGCCGAAGGTGGCCTCGAAGCCGAGCAGCGTCTGGTAGCGGTCGAAGGGGTAGTCGGAGACCCGGCCGGTGAGCAGGGTGAACGGGATGGTCTCGGCGTTGATCCGCTGGCCGGCGGGGAACCGCAGGAGCGCGCGGTCGAGCGAGGTGGTCTCCACCACGAGCTCGGCCGTCGGCGCCAGCGGGTTGTCGGGGGAGGCCAGCGCGCCCTCGGGGGAGACGATCACCTTGGCCGTGAGGGCGAGCGCGCTGGGGTCGACGCGTTGGACGATCACCTCGACGGTCACGTAGTCGCTGCCGACCTCGGGGCCGGCGAACTGTTCCCGCTCGCGGCTGCTGCGCTCGTTGAGGTAGAGGGCGATGCCGGCCGCGCAGACCAGGGCGACCAGGACGACCACCAGGACGAAGCGGCCGCGTCGCGGGGTGTAGAGGGCGGGGCCGGGCGGGGCGCCGGACCGCGCGCGATGCGGCGGCCGGACGCGGCCGGCGCGCAGCCGGGTACGGAGGCGGGGGCGCGGGCCGTCGGCCCGGCGGGTCGGAGACGGCATGCTGGCGTACCCGCTTTCGGGCCGGGACCGGTGGGAGGGGGAGGAACGCGGTCCAGCCTCCCGGCCGGGGAGCCGGGGTGGACGGCGCCACCCTCGGCGGTGCTCCGTCCGGCCCTGCCCGCTGTCCCTCACCCGGGGGACGGCCGGCGGTGGGCGGGGGACAGCAGACAGGGCCGGACGGGGGCCGGGCTCGCCACCCGGCCCCCTGGGACGCGCCGGACGGTCCGCGGGGGATCGGCCGTCCGACGTCCCCCACGGTGTCACCCCGCCGCTCGCCCGACCATGGCGGCGCCGACAGGCTCCGGGGGAGCGGAGCTGTCGGCGCCGACAGCGGGCAGCCCGGGCCTCAGCAGGTGGTGCCCGTCGGGACCGGCCGCAGCTCGGTCAGGTAGGCGTCGACGGCGCCGTTGACGCAGTCGTTGCCGCGTCCGTACGCGGTGTGCCCGACGCCGCGGTGGGTGAGCAGCATGCCGCCGGGCAGCTGTTCGGCCAGGCTGCGGGCGTCCTCGTACGGGGTGGCCGGGTCGCCGGTGGTGCCGACGACCAGGGCGGGCGGCAGGCCGTCGGCGCGGACCCGGTGCGGGGTGCTGGTGCCCTGCGGCCAGGTGCGGCAGCTGAGTTCGGCGAGGACGGTGGCCGCGCCGAAGACGCCGGACTCGCGCCGGGCGCGGTCGAGGACGGTCCAGTACGCCTGCGGGTCGGCGGGGTGCGGGATGTCGAGGCAGTTGACGGCTTCGAGCGCGGCGTCGGAGTTGTCGGGGTGCTCGCTCCCAGAGCCCCCGTCGCCGCCCTCGCCGCCGGGCTCCTCCCCGCCGGCCAGGGCGGCGAGCTTGGTCCCGTCACCGCGGTGGGCGGCGCGCAGGGCCTCGGAGAGCGGCTTCCACTGGCTCTCGGGCGAGTACATCGACTTGGTGACGGCGGTGTGCAGCAGGTTCTGGTCGAGCCGCCGGGCGCCGGACCGGTTGCCGTCCTTGACCGGGAGCGGCTTGCGGGCGGTGCGCTCGTACAGGTCGGCGACCAGCTTGCGGATCGCCTCCGGGGAGTCGGCCGGGCAGCTCGCCTTGCCGACCACCGCCGCGCACTGGTCGGCGTAGTCGTCGACGGCCTTGCGGAACGCGGCGCCCGAGCGGAGGGCGCGCTCGGCCCAGTCCTGCGCGGGGTCGACGGCGCCGTCCAGGACGAGCGCGCGGACCCGGCGCGGGAACAGTTCGCCGTAGACGGTGCCCAGGTAGGTGCCGTAGGACCAGCCGAGGTAGCTCAGCTGCCGGTCGCCGAGGGCGGCGCGCAGCACGTCGAGGTCGCGGGCGGCGTCCTCGGTGCCGACGTGCGGCAGGATCTCGCCGCTGCGGGCGGTGCAGGCGGCGGTGGACCGGTCGGCCTCGTCGAGCGCGGCCTGCCGTTCGGCCTCGGTGGTCGGGACGACGGCGGGGGAGGTGGTGGGCGCGGCCGGGGCGGACGGCTTGCCCGCCGCCTTGCCCGGGGACGTCCCCGCTGACGCCTCCGCCTCCGCGCAGTCGACGGCGGGCACGCTGCCGGCCACCCCGCGCGGGTCGAAGCCGACCACGTCGAAGCGGGCCCGGAGCGCGTCGGTGAACGAGGTGATCCCGCCGCCCTTCAGGTGCGCGACGCCGGAGCCGCCCGGGCCGCCGGGGTCGAAGACCAGCGAGCCGATCCGCCGGCCGGGGTCGGTGGCGGCGGCGCGGATCAGCGGCAGGGTGAAGGTCCGGCCGTCCGCCGGGTGCCGGTAGTCCATCGGGACGGTGAGCGTCGCGCACTGGAGGTCGCCGCACGCGCTCCAGGAGGGCTTCTGCTCGTAGAACCGCCGCAGCTCGGGGTCGGTGGCCGGCTCCGTCGCCGCCGCCGTCGCCACCGCGGTGGCAGGAGCGGTGGCAGGAGCGGCAGCCGGTGGCGCGGTGGCCGGGCCCCGCGTCGCGTCCGGTGTGCAAGCGGTCAGCGAGCCGACGGCGACGGCGGCGGACAGGACGGAAGCGAGGGTGAGGGCACGGCGGTGCCCCGGGAAAAGGTTCACGCGAGGGTGCTCCGGGAAGGACGGGCGGGCGCCGTGCGCCGAGCCGTTCAAGGTGCCGCCCCGAGGGTGTGGGCGGCCCGGGCACAACGCTACGAGCGCCCCACCCGCCCCCGGGTCCCCCTCAGGTACCCGCCCCGCCCCGCCGGTCGGCCGCCCCGCCCTGCGCTTGGCGGCGTAGCAGCGCCGGTGACCGAGAGTGACGGAAATGCCGGTGGCCCCGTCCGCGGGATGTACCGGTGTTAGGGCTTCGTTAACCCCCGTGTGCCCCGGTGTCCGGCTGCCGGTCGCGTGCACTAATGGTCTATACCAATGCGGTACTGTGGCCGCGGAGCTGTCAGAAACACGGCTGTGGGGGCCACATGACTGTCCAACACCTTCCTTCTCTCTCTTCCTCCTCTTCTCCTTCCGTTCTCTCTCATCTGCCTCAACCACCTTCCGACCAGGAGCTCTACTGGTACTTCGGACCACAGCGGCGGTGGGTGCTCGTCGCGAGCTCGGCCGCGTTCGTCTTCACGGCGGCGACGATGCTGACCTTCGCGCTGCGCACGCCGGCGCTCTGGATCTTCCTCGCGGTGCTCGGGCTCAACGTCGTGGCGCTGGTGCTCTCCTCCGTCAACAGTCTGCGACAGCGCCGGCTCACCCGGCAGTCGCACGAGGTGCTGGTGCACGCCTGGGCGCCGGAGGAACTGCCCACCGTCGACCTCTACCTGCCGACCTGCGGTGAGCCGCTCGACATCCTGGAGAACGCCTACCGGGCGGTCGCCGCGGTCGACTGGCCCGGGGCGCTGACCGTCTGGGTGCTCGACGACGCGGCCCGGCCGGAGGTCGCCGAGCTGGCGGCCGCGCACGGGTACGAGTACGTCGTCCGGCCCGACCGGGGCCACCTCAAGAAGGCCGGCAACCTCAACCACGCGCTGACCCTCAGCACCGGGGAGCTCATCGCCATCCTGGACGCGGACTTCGCGCCCCGGCCGGACTTTCTGCGCCACCTCGTCCCGTACTTCGCCGACCCGCGGATCGGCATCGTGCAGAGCCCGCAGTGCTTCGACACCGACGAGTCGATGAGCTGGATCGAGCGGGCCGCGGGCGCCGCGCAGGAGTGGTTCTTCCGCTGGATCCAGCCCTCCCGGGACGCCAGCGACGCCGCCATCTGCTGCGGCAGCAACGCCGTCTACCGGCGGGTCGCGATCGACGAGGCCGGCGGCTTCGCCCGGCTCGACCACAGCGAGGACCTCTTCACCGGCCTCGGGCTCTACGCCAAGGGCTACCGCACGCTCTACGTGCCGGTACTGGTCGCCAAGGGCACCTCGCCCGACAACCTCGCCTCCTACGTCAACCAGCAGTACCGCTGGGCGATGGGCAACCTGCACCTGCTCGGCTCGCCCGAGCTCAAGCGGATCGGCGCGCCCTGGCGGATGCGGCTCTGCTTCTACGAGGGCATCGTCGGCTACCTGGCCGCCGCCGTGAACATCTTCGTCGCGCCGCTGCCGCCGCTGGTGATGATGTTCGGGTACCCCGACCAGATCCGGCCCTGGCACGTGCTGCCGATGCTCGCGCCGCTCTGGCTCTGGCACGTCCTGCTGCCCAGGGTCAGCCGCACCCGCTGGCGGATCGAGGTGATCCGCTCCAACGTGCTGATGAGCGTCGCCGCCGGTGTCGCGTTCTGGCACACCCTGCGCGGCCGCAGCGCCGCCTGGGTGCCGACCGGGGCGGGTTCGGCCGGGGAAGCCGGTACGGCCAAGGCCAAGCCCAAGTCCGGCGGGATGGCCCGCAAGGTGGTGCTCGTCTCGCTGGCCTGGCAGGTCGGCTCGCTCGGCGCCGGCGCCCTCGGGCTCGGCCTGGCCGTCGCCGAGTACGGCTGGGGGCCCACCTGGGGCCTCGGGCTCTACCTCGCCGTCCAGGCACAGATCGGCCTGCCGCTGATCCGCGACCTCCTCGTCGAGCTGCGCGGCGCCGGCCGGGAAGGCAGTGCCGCGGCGTCCCGCCTCGGCATGCTGCCCCGGCGCTGGCCGGAGGGCCTGGCCGCGACCGCCGTACTCGTGCTCACCGCTCTGCTCGCCTCCGGCTGGGTCCGCCCGATGCTGCCCTGGCTGGGCTGAAAGGTCACCGCCACCAATGTCGTCACCTCCGATATCCCCGCCGCCGGCCGAGGCCGCCGCGGTCCCGGAACTCCGTCCGGACGCCTACACCATCCCCGGCCCGCCGACCGGCGGCACCGTCTCCCGGGGTTCCGATGCCCCGGGCCCGGCGCCCCGCCCGACCGGCTTCCGCCCCGACATCGAGGGCCTGCGCGCCGTCGCCGTGCTCGCGGTGCTCGCCTTCCACGCCGCCGTTCCCGGCCTGGCCGGCGGCTTCGTCGGTGTGGACGTCTTCCTCGTCATCTCCGGCTACCTGATCACCGGCCTGCTGGTGCGCGAGGCCACCACCACCGGCCGGATCCGGCTCGGCGAGTTCTTCTCCCGCCGGGCCCGGCGCCTGCTGCCCTCCGCCGCGATCGTGCTCGGCACGGTCGCGCTGGTCGGCGCCTGGCTGACCGTCCCGCTGCGCCGCGCCGACCTGGAGCACGACGTGCTCGCGGCCGCCCTCTCCGTCGCGAACTGGCGCTTCGTCGCCCAGCAGACCGACTACCTGGCCGCCGGCCGGGACGAGAGCCCGCTGCTGCACTTCTGGTCGCTGGCCGTGGAGGAGCAGTTCTACCTCTTCTGGGGCCCGCTGCTGGCGCTCACCGCCTACCTGGTGCTCCGGGTGGTCCGGCGGGGCCGGCCGGACGGGCGCGGGCGGGCCGTGCGGCCGGTCGCGGCGGCGCTGGCCGCCGTGCTGACCCTCGGCTCCTTCGCGCTCTCGCTGCGCTGGACGCACGACAACGTCTCGCTCGCCTACCTCGGGACGCCGTCCCGGGTCTGGCAGTTCGGCGTCGGCGCGCTGCTCGCCCTGCTGCCCTGGCACCTGCTGCGCGGACCGCGTCCGCTGCGGGTGCTGGTCGGCTGGGGCGGCGCGGCGGCCGTCGTCGGTTGCGTGCTGGCCTACGACAACACGACCCCGTACCCGGGCTGGGCGGCGCTCGTCCCGACCCTCGGCACGGCGGCCGTCATCCTGGCCGGCACCCCGGGCCGGGACACCGGCGGTTCCGACCGCCTCGGCGTCGACCGGCTGCTCGCGCTCCGCGCCCCGCGCGCGATCGGCCGTCTCTCCTACAACCTCTACCTCTGGCACTGGCCGGTCCTGGTGCTGGCCGGCGCCAAGTTCGGCCCGCTGTCCTGGCCGGTCAAGGTCGCGCTGACGGCCGCCGCCGCGCTGCCCGCCGCCGCCGTCATGCGCTGGGTCGAACGGCCGCTGCGCCGCAGCCGCACCGTCTCCGAACTCCCGCGCCGTGGGCTGTCGTTGGGGCTGGCCGCCGTGGTCATCCCGGTGGTGCTGGCGCTGGTCGTCGGCACCGGGACGCTGCGCCTGCTCGGCCCCGCCGCCCCGGTCGACCTCCAGGGCCTGCCGCCCGGTTCGCCGGACGGCACCTCGCTGCTGGTGCGCACCGCCACCCCGCCGAAGGGCGGACCGGCGGTGGTGCCGGACCCGGTCCAGGCCCGCGCGGACTTCCCGCCGGACGGCGAGTGCGAGGTCGCGCCGACCGCCACCACCAGCCCCGACTGCCGCTTCGGCGTGACCGGGAGCCCGGACCGGATCGTCCTGCTCGGCGACTCGCACGCCGGCCAGTGGTTCTCCGCGCTGCTCGCCCTGGCCGCCGAACGGCATTGGGCGCTGGAGGAGTTGGTCAAGCAGGGCTGCCCGCTGCCGGAACTCACCGTGGTCAACCCGCAGTTGGGCCGCACCTACCGCGAGTGCGACACCTGGCGGGCGAACGCCCTGACCCGGCTGAAGGAGGGCCCCAAGCCCCGGCTGATCGTCGTCTCCACCCTCAACCGGTACACCGACGACCGCCAACTCCTGCTCCAGGGCTGGGAGAAGACCCTCGCCCCGCTGCGCGAGCTGGGCGTGCCGATCGTCTACCTGCGGGACACCCCGATCCCCGGCACCGACGTGCCCGCCTGCGTCTCCGGGCACACCGAGGCGCCGGCCGCCTGCGAGTTCCCGCGCGAGAAGGCGCTGTGGGCCGACCCGCTCGCCGAGGAGGTCGCCGCCGGGCGGGTGCCGGGCGTCCGCTCGGTCTCGGTCAACGAGGTCATCTGCCCCGGGAGCGGGCGCAGTTGCCCGGCGGTGCTGGAGCGCATCCTGCTCTACCGGGACGACGCGCACCTGACCAACGTCGCGGCCGTGGTGCTCACCCCGCGCCTGGAGCGGCTGCTGGTCGGCTCCGGCGCGCTGCCCGCCAAGGGCGGACCGGGTGCCGCGCCCGGCCCGGTCGTCGACGGCTGGACCCAGCTGCTGCGCGACGACTTCGACGGCCCGGCCGGCAGCCGCCCGTCCGCCGCCGACTGGCAGTACGACCTGGGTACTTGCTACCCCGGCTGCCCGGCCCCGCAGTGGGGCACCGGCGAGATCGAGACGATGACCGACTCGACCGACAACGTCCGCCTCGACGGCAAGGGGGCGCTGGAGATCGTGCCCACCCGGGACGGCAACGGTGCGTGGTCCTCCGGCCGGATCGAGTCCCGCCGCGCCGACTTCGCCCCGCCGCCCGGCGGAGTGCTGCGGATCGAGGCCTCGATGGCGCTGCCCGACGTCACCGGCCCGGCCGCCGCCGGCTACTGGCCCGCCTTCTGGACCCTCGGCGGCGAGCTGCGCAACGGCTTCACCGGCTGGCCGGCGATCGGCGAGCTGGACATCATGGAGCAGGTCAACGGCCGCGACGCGGTCTTCGGGACGATGCACTGCGGCGTCCTCGACGGCGGCCCTTGCCAGGAGCCGCGCGGCCTCGGGTCCGGCGACCAGCCCTGCCCGGCCGAGTGCCGCACCGGCTTCCACCGGTACGCGGTCGAGGTCGACCTGAAGCCCGGGGCCGAACAGGTCCGCTGGTACCTCGACGGCCGTGAGCACCACCGGGTGACCGCCGCCCAGATGGACCGCGCCACCTGGGACAAGGCCGTCGGCCGCGGTCTGTTCCTGATCCTCAACGTGGCCGTCGGCGGCAACCTCCCGACCGCGTTCGGCGGCGCCGTCACCCCGGCCACCGAACCGGGGCACCCGCTGCGCGTCGACTACGTCTCGGTGGCCACCAGGCCGTAGCCGACCCGGAGGGGATTCGGGAACGGCCCGGGCCGGGGAGCACGCCGCTCCCCGGCCCGGGCCGTTCGCGCCGGCTCAGCGTTCGCGCCTCCCGGGGAGTTCCCGGTGGCTCAGCGTTCGCGCCGCCCGGGCAGTGCCGCCCAGGCGGCCGCGAGACGGTCGACCAGGGCCGCCGCCGTCTCCGGCGGGAAGGAGTAGGGGAGCCGGAGGTGGTCGTCGTGGGCGCCCGACGGGTCCATGGTGGCCCCCGGGACGACCTCGGCGCCGTGCCGCAGCGCCAGCTGCGCGTAGACCCGGGCGTCCGTGCCCGGCGGCAGCCGGACCCACAGCACCGAGCCGCCGTCCGGCTCCCGCCACCGCCAGTCCGGCAGGCGGGCGGACAACAGACCTGCCATGGCGGCGAGTTGCTCCCGGCGGGCGCGGTCCCGCGCGGGGGCGAGGCCGGACAGGGTGGGGAGCAGCCGGGCGGCGAGGGCCTGGTCGAGGACGGCGCTGCCGAGGTCGCTGACCGCCTTGAGCCGGGCCAGCCGCGCCACGGCGTCCCGCGGCGCGCGGACCCAGCCGAGCCGCAGGCCGCCCCAGACCGCCTTGGTCAGCGAACCCACCGTCAGCACCGTCCCGCCGGCGGGCGTCGCACCGATCGGCGGCGGCGCCTGGCCGGGGGCGAGGGCCGCTGCGTGGGCGCTGTCCTCCAGGACGGTGACGCCGTGCTCGGCGGCGAGTTCGGCCACCCGGCGGCGGCGTCCGGCGGACATCAGGGTGCCGGTCGGGTTGTGGTACGTCGGCATGACGTAGAGCAGCGCGGGCCGGTGCTCGGCGAGCGCGGCGGCCAGCCGGTCCACCCGGATGCCGTCCGGGTCGAGCCCCACGCCGACCAGCCGCGCGCCGGCCGCCCGCAGGACGTCCACGCAGCCCGGCCACCCGGGGGACTCCACCACCGCGGTCGACCCGCGCCCGAGGTACAGCTGGGCGCTCAGCGTGACGGCCTGCGTGGCGCCGGTGGTCACCAGCACCTGCTCGGGCACCGTCGGCAGCCCGTGCGCCGTGTGGTGGTCGGCGATCGCGGCCCGCAGCGCAGGGAGCCCCGCCGGGTGGTAGCCCGTGTCGCGGACGAGGCCGGGCAGGTCCGCGCGGACCAGGTCGAGCAGCGCCCCGGCCAGGTCCGGACCGCCCGCCTCGGCGGCCTGGCCCAGCGAGATGACGTCCGGCGGCTGCGTCACCAGCCGCTGGAACAGCGCCGTCGCCTGCCCGCCGGGCACCCGCCCGTCGGCCGGCGCCCGGTGGGCGGCCGCCCCGCCCGCCACCCGGGTGCCGCTGCCCCGGCGGGTCTCGACCAGGCCCGAGCCACGCAGCGCGTCGTAGGCGGCCACCACCGTCGCCCGGCTGAGCGAGAGCGCGTCGGCGAGCCGCCGCTCGGAGGGCAGCCGGTCGCCGGCGCGCAGGTCCCCGGCGCGGACGGCGGCGACGAACGCCTCGGTGAGCCGCCGGTACAGCGGGCCTTCGGCGGCGCTCCAGTCGCCCAGCAGGTCGATCAGCGCGGCCGGTTCCGAGCCGCCGCCATTCCGGTCCACTTTCCCCTCCACTGGCACGGGAGTACGGACCCGCGCTGCCCGAGGCTAACGGCATGACGAACAGCGCCACCCTCACCCCCCGGCTCGCCGCCATCTGCGACCTCTCCGTCCCCGCCGCGCGGGACGGCGCAGGGCGGCACGAGTACGACGGGACCGTCCAGGACCTCTCCCCGGCCGGCGTCCGCCGCGGCCTCGCCGCCCTCTCCTCTGTTGCTGTCGACGCCGACCCGCACGACGAGGCGCACGCGGCCGCCGCCGAGGACGCTCTCCGGGTGCGGTTCGGTGAGCTCGAACTCCACCGGAGCAACCCCCTGTGGCACATCGAGAACCTCGACCTCTCCGGCTACGACCGCCCCTACGCGCCCGAGCCGGAACGCGACGCCGCCCGCTCCGCCCACCTGCGCCGCTGGCCCGACGCCGTCGACGCGGCCGTCGAGGCCCTGGACCGCGTCCCCGCCGCCCTCGCCGCCGCCACCCTCCCGCTCGCCCGCGGCCTCGCCGCCCACCTCGACCCCCGGGGCGGCCTCGACCACCTCGCCGCCGGCCGGGCGCTCGCCCGCCTGCTCGCCCACCTCGAACGGGCCGCCGCCCTCGGCCTGCCGTCCGCCGCACTCGGCGGCCCCGCGCTCGCCCGCCTCCTCGGCGCCGCCGAGGCCTGCTCCGTCGACCTCACCGCGATGTCCGCCCGGGTGGACGCCGAACGCGACCGGCTGCGCGCCCTGCTCGACGAGGCCCTGTGCCGCGTCGACCCCGCCGCCGCGCCCGCCGACACCGCCCGCGCCCTCCAGGCCGACCACCCCGGAGCCGACGGCCTGCTCGACGAGTTCGCCGCGCTGGTCGAGGAGACCGTCGCCTGGACGGCGCGCCGCGACCTCGTCCCGGACCACGACGTCGAGGTGCTCGTCCAGCCGATGCCGGAATCCCAACAGCGCGCGCTGGCCGGGCTGTTCGCCTCCGCGCCGTACGAGGCGGACGCGCCCGCGAGCTTCCGCGTCACCCTCCCCGACACCGCCTGGGACCACGCCGAGCGCGAGCAGTGGCTGTCCAGCGGCTTCAACCGGACCCTGATGCCCAACATGGCGATCCACGAGGTCGCCCCCGGCCACGCCAGCCACTTCCGGGCCCTGCGCCGGGCACCGACCGAGGTCCGCCGCACGCTCCACTCCGAGGCCTTCATCGAGGGCTGGGCGCACTACTGCGAGGAACTCGCCCTGGAGGAGGGCTTCCGCGACGGCGACCCGCGCGTCGCCGTCGCGGTCGCCCAGGACGCGCTGCGCCGGGTCACCCGCTTCGCCTGCGCGATCGGCCTCCACACCGGGGCGATGACCGTCGAGGACGCGGCGGCCCGCTTCACCCAGGACGTCGGCCTGACCGGCCCCGCCGCCCGGCACGAGGCCCGGCGTGGACTGTTCGACCCCACCTACGGGCGGTACACCTGGGGCAAGTTCGCCATCCTCGACCTGCGCGAGCAGGCCGTCTCCCGTTGGGGCAGCGGGTTCAGCCTTCGCCGCTTCCACAGCGCCCTGTTCGACCTCGGCGCCCCGCCGCTCGGCCTGCTCTCCACGGCGCTGGAGCGCGGATGACGACCTCACTGCCCGCCTTCATTCTCGCCACCCTGCTGCTGATCGCGGTGCCGGGGCCCAACCTCGTCTACATCCTCACCCGCAGCGTGCAGGACGGCCGCCGGGCGGGCCTGGTCTCGGCCCTCGGCATCGAGACCGGCACCCTCGTCCACGTCACCGCCGCCGTGGCGGGCCTGGCCACCCTCGTCGCCGACCACCCGCTCGCCTTCGCGACTCTCCGCTACGCAGGCGCCGGCTACCTCGCCTACCTCGGCCTACGCACCCTCCTCACCCGCCCGTCCACCGCCGCCACCGCGCCCCCTGCCCGCCCACTCCGCCACATCTACCGCGACGCCGTCCTCGTCAACCTGCTCAACCCCAAGGTGGTCCTGTTCTTCCTCGCCTTCCTCCCCCAGTTCCTCCCCACCTCCGCCACCCGCGCCGACATGCTCCTCCTCGGCCTGGTCTTCCTCACCATCGCCCTCGTCATGGACCTCTCCTACGCCCTCACCGCCGCCGCCCTCACCCCGCGTCTCCGCACCCACCCCCGCCCCCTCGCCTACGCCACCGGCGGCGTCTACCTGGGCCTCGCCGCCCTGGTCTTCCTCTGACCCTCCCGTTCACCGGAACATGAGTGTTGACGCATCGCTCCGATTCATCTCCTGCGTCCGGGCCCCGGATCTGCAAGCCCACCCGTAGCGGCAACAGCGCCAACTGTGTGGAACTGGCCACTCCTGGCGGCCCCTTCTCCTACGTGCGTGACTCGAAGGACCCGGAAGGCCCCGCATTGATCCTCACCGATAAGGCGTACGCAGCGTTCATAGGCGCAGCCGCCGCCGGTGAGTTCGACTTCGGGTTCGTCTGACCGCTCGCCTGGGTGCTTTGCCGCATGCGGCAAAGCACCCAGGGAAAACGGTGATGCCTCCGTCGGGGAGGAACACGGGCGCCGTCGCGCATCATCCTGGCGAATCCGCTGACGCGACGCCCGTCGAGGGCTCACTATGAGTGCCGACCCCGTTCTCGTCCGTGAGTGGGGCTGACCACTTAGGTGTGGGAGGATCAGATGCCACTACGGCGCATCGGCAAGGACGAGAAGTCCGGCGATCACGGGTCCCCCACGGTGTGGGTGGACCAGGAGACCAAGGACTTCATCATCCAAGGGTGGAAGATCGACCAAACGACGACGGCGGACTGCCTTGCCGACGGCCCGATCCCGGAGCACGAGACCGTGGTCCGCGTCCCTGTCCGCATGGCGAAGGTGCTCAAGGAGGCGCTGGATGTCGCAGAGTCTGGCGAACTTCGCTGACCTCCTGCGGTCGGCGAAGAAGTCGGCGGTCCACCTGGAACTGCGCGACGTCTACTCGGTCGAGAACGAGATCGCGGGCTTCCAGGCGTGGAAGGCCGGGCACAGGCTCGACCCTGCCGACCGCTCCTCCTGGTGGCGCCCATGGCTCGACCTGGTCCAAGAGGTGACCGCGAACGGCGTCGCCGTGAAGCGCGCCCGGGTGGTCTCCGAGCCGGCGAGCGAGTACATCCGCTACGAGCACTCCTTCACGTTCACCAATGTGGCCGGCGGTGAGGAGGTGCGGTGGCTGGCCCGTCGTCGCGCTTCGGATCTTCTGCTGCCCGGGAACGATTTCTGGCTGTTCGACGGCCAGGTCGTCCAGTTCAACATCTTCGACGGTGACGGCCGCTGGACGCACACGGACCAGAGTGACGATCCTGAGACGGCGCGACTCTGTGCCAGCGCCTTCGACGCCGTATGGGAACGTGCCGTTCCCCACGAGGCGTACAGCGTCGCCGAGTAACCACCGCCGTCGGCCAGTTCATGTCCTCGTCACCGCTCTCCAGCGCGCAGGCCGCGCGGAAGGCCCTTGCCGGCCAGCTCGACCACCTGCTTCAGGTTTCCATGCAGCCCAACGTTTCCCTGGGGATCATCCCGTTCCGAGCCCGCCGGACCGTCTGGCCCCTCGAAGCGTTCTACGCCTTCGACGACGAACTCGTGGCAGTCGAGACCTTGACCGCCGAGATCAACATCACCGCTCCCGGAGAGATCCGTACGTACCTGCGCGCGTGGATTGCTGTCCATGGGGCCGAGGCCCGAATCCGGATCACCGAGGCCCGTAACGCCCTCGGGTGAATACCTGCAACCGTATGCAACTTCGTGGCACCGTCCGTCTGTTGCTACCTACCGTCTTCCACGCACCCCTGCACAGCTGCTCAGTCGCACGGCCGGGCAGTGACAACCCAGTTGGAGGGTCCGTGAGTATCGCCATCAAGTCCGGCGTCGCGCTGGAGGAGTTGGGCAACTTCTTCGAGATCGCGGCGAGGCGGTTCGACGCCGGGCAGGCCGCGCCGGAGATGTTCTCCGGTGCCGTCGACGCCGCGTGGCACCGGCTCGCCGAGGACCCGGCCGCGCACGACGCGTTCAGCGTCGCGCGCACCGGTCGGAGGCTTCTGCACGTCGAGGACCCGGGTGAGGGAGTCGTCTCCTGGGTGGGCGCTTACGAGGAGGCGTACGGCCCGCTGCCTGAGGTGTGGTTCACGAACGCGGACGGCACGGTCAACAGCTCCAGCCTGAGGGGCTACTGGGACTCCGGTGAGGTCCGGGCGGAGTGGAACTGCTCGCCCGTGCCGGGTGACGGGGACCTCACCCCGGAGACCATCGCGCCGTGACCGGCGCACGATCCAGCGGAGCGCCCCGGCGCGATGCCGGGGTGCTCCGCCTCGTGGAAGCCCGGTCGGCGGAGCCTGCCAGCGTGGACGTGGCCGACTATGTCGCGGCGTTGCCCCAGCACTGCCCGTTCCTCGAACCATCCGTCGCGCGTGGCATGACGGGGTGGACGGTCTACGAGATCGTCTCGGGCGCGCGACGAGGCGCGGTCGAAGCCGCGCTGTTCTACGCGGGAGTGCAGGCCGCGGAACGGATCCGCACGCTGAAGCACCACCAGGACGGTGTGTTGGCCTGTGAGAACGTCGTGTTCCTCGAGCAAAGCCCGGACGCGGATCAGCGCGAGCTGATGGCATGGCCGCACTGGGCGCTCAAGAACCTGTACGGGCCCGTCGGCGTGATGTTCGGGAAGTTCAGCCGAGGCGCCACCGAGGAGGACCGCTTCGGGCGGCGCATCCCGTCGCCGCCCTTCTCGTTCCTCCCGGCGCGGGCGACGATCCGCCCGCTGGACCCGAAGTTCCTGACAGATACGCCCGATCTCGCGGCGGTGGTGGCCGCAGCGGAGGACGACGGGCGGGACGTGTTCCGGGACCTCCCGTGCGAGTGGAAAGCAGTACGAGAATGGGCGAGTTCCCTGCTGGGGCCTCGGAGGCGCTGAAGGTGGCGGAAGCCGTCTGTGGTCCGGTGGAGTTGGAGCTGATCACGGACCGGCGGGGCTCGGCCGTGTGGAAGGCGACGGGCCCCGGGGCGGTTGTGAGCATCAAGATCGGCACGGGGGAGGCCGCCGAGATCACGACCCGGGAAGCCGCTGTACTGGACGAGCTGGTCGGCTACTCGGTGACCGCGGGCAGGTTCGGGGAGGGAGTCTGGTACGTCACCCCTTGGCTGGACGGGCCGTCCACGTGGAAGGTCTTCGCGCCGGTGAGACGGGGGGAGCTCGACCGCACCCGGGCGTTGGCCGGTGCGGTCGAGTTGTGCAGGGCGGTCGCCGACTTCCATTCCGAGGGGTGGGTGCACGGTGATCTCCAGCCGCAGCACGGCCTCCACACCGGGAGCGGCGTGAGGCTCATCGACTTCGCGTGGTCCAGGAAACGTGGCACGACCCCCTGGACGGCCTTCGACGGAACCATGCTGCACCTGACCGCACCCGAGCTGGCCGCCCGGATCGCTGTTGGACCGCAGCCCGTGAAGACGACCCAGGCCGCCGACGTCTACGCGCTCGCCGGGACGGTCTGGACGTGCGTCACCGGCAGTTGGCCGCTCGACTACGACAAGGCCGGGATCAGTCCTCGGGAGCTGGGCGTCACCGGGCTCCGTGAGGCCATCGCCGCCAGGCGCGTTCCGCTCGTGCCTGCGGCGGTCTGGCCCGAGTTGCAGACCGTGCTGAGCCAGGCTCTGCTCGCCGCGTCCCGTGACCGTCCCAGCGCCGGCGAACTCGCGGGTCTTGTCGCGGCAGTGAGCGCGTGATTCGACTGCGCGAGCTGACAGCGGAGGACATCGAGTCGATCCAGCGGATCTTCAGCCCGGAATCGACAGCATTCCTCATGCGGGAACCGATGAGCCGAGTCGCGTCGCA
This sequence comes from Kitasatospora sp. NPDC093806, assembly GCF_040683335.1. NCBI lineage: Bacteria > Bacillati > Actinomycetota > Actinomycetes > Kitasatosporales > Streptomycetaceae > Kitasatospora > Kitasatospora sp. NPDC093806. The sequence continues at coordinate 41,198 of NZ_JBFBDO010000048.1, read as the reverse complement.
GGTCTACGTCGACCGGGCCATGGCCGACGCCGGGAGGAGGCCCCGCATGCGGTACATCCTTGGTGCGGCGGCGGATGAGGATCTCGTGGGGGTGGTGAAGCTCGATCTGGATGGAACCGATGCCGTGGTCAGCTACATTCTGAGGGCCGACTCCTGGGGGCGGGGCCATGCCACGGACGCCCTGCGCGAACTGCTCGTCATGGCCTTCGGGAAACTCGGAGTGGCCTCGGTCCGCGCCAGGCACCACCTGGACAACCCTGCTTCGGGACGCGTCCTCGCGAATGCCGGCTTTCTCCCCGTCGGCAGGGTGTCAGGATTCGAGACGTACGTGATTCGTACGGAGGGGAAGACGACTGATGAGTGACATCGAAAGCTTCACCGTCGAGGCGCTCGGGCGCGTCGTTGGTGGCCGTGCCGAGCCGACGGACGACAACTGGGGTGGGACCCGGTCGATCATCCGGCTGGACGGTGAGCGGTTCACGGCTGACGCCACCAAGGGGCTGGAGGAGTTCTCGCATCTGGAGGTCGTCTTCCGCTTCCACCTCACCGACCCGACCGACCTCAACCTCGGCGCCCGTCGCCCCCGGGACAACCCCGACTGGCCGGAGGTCGGCATCTTCGGCCACCGCAACATGCGTCGGCTCAACTGGCTCGGTGTCTCCCGCTGCCGCCTCCTCAAGGTGGACGGTCTCGATCTCCACGTCGAGGACCTTGACGCGGTCGACGGGACGCCGGTCCTGGACGTGAAGCCCTGGTTCGCCGAGTTCGGCCCCCAGGGCGCGGTGCACCAGGCGCAATGGAGCACCGACATGCTCGGCGACTACTTCGCGCCGAATCGGACTCCCTGACCGTTGGTTGGCACAGGGGGTGGGGCACCGGTGCTCGCGCGGTAACGGTCCGTTCGGGTGAAGGTGGGGTGCGGTGGTGTTGGTTCGTGGGCGGCCGATGCTAGAAATTGGCATGCGGTCGGGCCCGGGCCGAAAGTAGCCACCTCATGGTCGCGTGTGCAGCGCGCGGCCTCCAGTGAGAACGGAACCCGTCTCATGGCAATCGCCCTTCGCAAGACGCTCGCCATCGCCGCGCTGGCGCTGACCGCTTCCTTCCTGCCGGCCGGCGGCGCGGGGGCCAGCGAGACCGCCCGCTCGGACGTGCGCACCCCCAACCTCTACTGCCTCGCGAACGCCTGGGGGAACCCGGGTGTCTCGGTGAAGCCGTGCAACGGCGGTGACATCGGTCAGTACTGGAGCGTCTCGGGTGAGCAGATCGCCCTCGCCAACGCGAAGGGCTACTGTCTCGCCAACACCTGGGGTGCCGCGGACGTCTCGGTGAAGCCGTGCAACGCCGGTGACCAGGGCCAGTACTGGACGATCACGGGCCAGCAGCTCACGCTCACCTTCGCCCCGGCCTACTGTCTCGCCAATGCCTGGGGCACCCCGAACATCTCCACCAAGCCCTGCGACCGCGCCGACCGCGGGCAGGCCTGGGTGGTCTTCGACAACCAGATCAGCCTCGCGGCCGCCTGATCCGCAGAGTCCCGTGCCCGGGGCGCGCCGATGTGCGGCCGCCCCGGGCACGGGCGTGTCCTCAGGAGACCTGGGTGAAGGTCGCGTGGTAGAGCCCGCCGTTGCGGGTGCCGGTGCTGTCGGTCGAGGTGACGTAGAACTCCACCGTGCGCTTGTCGAAGTCGACGACCTGGCTGACGGTCACGTCGCCCGGCTCGATCCAGGAGATGAAGTGGTTCTTCGGGCCGGTCTGCACGGCCTGGACCGGGGCGGTGAAGGTTCTGCCCACGTTGGGGCCCTTGACGGTGAGACCGGTGACGAACTTGCCGTCCGCCGAGAAGGTGTTGCGGTAGACGTTGCCGGTGTCCACGTTGACCAGGTACGCGTGTCCGGCGTACGGGGGCAGGTGGCCGGGGCGCAGGTCGCCGGAGACGCCGGCCGGGTTGAGGTCCACGGCGGACGCCTGGCTGGCGACGAGTGTGGCCGAACCGGCGAGGGAGAGGGCGGCGGCGGCCGCGAGGGCGACGAACTGGCGCTTCATGGGATTCCTTCCAGGGGATTCGGGCGGGAGGTGCTTCGGGGCGTGCGGTGGGGCGTCGTGGCGCGGTGCGTGATGGCGCGGGAGAGGCCAATGTGGCGTGTACACACGGGAGTTCATCGACGCACGCATGGTGCTCACGACGCAGAAGATACCCAACAATCGAACTGCTCTACGGGTATTCGGGGCAACGAATCTGACGGTACGTCGGCGCCGAATCGTCGGTACCGGGAGCGTTCCAGGTCGTCGGCGGCGCACGTCGTGGCGGCTCGGGCGGCGAGGTGACCCGGTTGGCGGCGGACGGCGTGCGGGTGGCGCGGAACCGGGGTGGACTGGGGGCGACACCCCTGCCCGCCGGCCCGCCCGCCGGTCGTCGAAAGGCCGCCGATGCCCGCCTCGCCCGCCGTCCCCGCCGACTACGCCGACCTGCGCGCCCTGGTGATCAACTGCACCCTGAAGCGTTCACCCGAACGCAGCCACACCCAGGGCCTGATCGACGTCAGCACCGGGATCATGCAGCGCCAGGGCGTCCAGGTGGACGTGCTGCGGGCCGTCGACCACGACATCGCCATCGGCGTCTGGCCCGACATGACCGAGCACGGCTGGGAGACGGACGACTGGCCCGTCCTCTACAGCCAGGTGATGGCCGCCGACATCCTCGTCCTGGCCGGCCCGGTCTGGCTCGGGGACAACTCCTCGGTGATGAAGCAGGTCATCGAGCGCCTCTACGCCTGCTCGTCGATCCTCAACGAGCACGGGCAGTACGCGTACTACGGGCGGGTCGGCGGCTGTCTGATCACCGGCAACGAGGACGGCGCGAAGCACTGCGCGATGAACGTCCTGTACAGCCTCCAGCACCTGGGCTACGTGATCCCGCCGCAGGCCGACGCGGGCTGGGTGGGCGAGGCGGGGCCGGGGCCGTCCTACCTGGACCCCGGTTCGGGCGGGCCGGAGAACGACTTCACCAACCGCAACGCCACCTTCATGACCTGGAACCTGCTCCACCTGGCCCGGATGCTCAAGGACGCCGGCGGCATCCCCGCCCACGGCAACCAGCGCTCCGAGTGGGACGCCGGCTGCCGCTTCGACTTCGAGAACCCCGAGCACCGCTGAATCGTCTGTCCTGCTCAAGGCCCGGGGCGCGGGCACGGACCAGGGTGATGCGCTTGACCGACGCAGATTGGTGCGCAGTCGGCGGCCCCGAGGTCCAGGCCGCCGACCGGCCCATTGTCGTGAGGCAACTCAGGAGGCGAGAACGAGCTTCAGGAAGGGGCTCGGCTCCCCGTGCCAGAAGATGTCGACGCTGTCCCTTGCCCGGGTCACGGCGACGAAGAGCAATGAGCGGGCGCGCTGCATCTCCCGACGGTACCGGGCGAGGTCGGTGCCCTTCAGACGGTTCACGTTGTCGCGTGGCACCAGTCCGTCGCGGACCCCGGCGATGACCATCCGCTGGTACTCCAGGCCCTTGAACCTGAACATCGTGCCGATATGCACCCCGCTCTCGCTCCTGGGGCCGTCGGGGCCGATCTCCACTGCGGGAATTCCGTGCTGCGCCAGGGTGTAGGCGACCTCTCCCGCCATCTGGTTGGTGGGGACGCAGACCGCGATCTGTTCCAGGGGGATCCGTTCGTCGGAGTGGGCTCCCCAGGCTGCGATGTGCTCGGCGATGGCGGCTCGCTCGGCGGTCCAATCGATGCAGGGGTGCAGCTGGGGAACGGCGCCGTTGAGGACCGAACGGAAGCCGGCCAGAGTTTCCTCGCCACCGTCGAGGTCGTCGTAGGACTCCCCAGTGAGGACGTCCAGGGCCGAGCGCAGAATCTGGCGGGTGGTGCGGTAGCTGAGAGTGAGCTTCGAGGAGCGGCCTCGAATGTGGACGCCCAGGCTGCCGAGGGTCACTTGATTTCGATAGATGCGCTGGTGGGTGTCGCCGACCAGAAACATGTCGTCCTGGCCGCTCGGGACCATCGCTCGGAGCATCTTCCAGTGAGCCGGCCGCAGGTCCTGTGCCTCGTCGACCACGATGTGCCGGTACCGGTACCGGTACCGCAGCCAGCCCTTGGAACCGTCCTGAAGATGGATGTTGTCCAGACCGCCGGCCTCGTTGCGATGAGCCTCGATCGCCGCGATCCGCTGTTCGCGCTCGATCTCCAGGCGAGCCGCCCTCTCTGTCACCTGGTCCCAGGTCTGCCGTCGGGAACGGTCCAGGCGTTGGGTGAAGCGTTCGGCAAGCTGCCAGATCTCGGCGCGCTCGGCACGGCCGATATTCCTGCCGCGGCCGGCCCGTCGGGCCCTGAAGTAGTCCGCGCGTGATCCGATCGCCTGCCCGAGGATCACCTGTGTCCACTCGTCATGGAGGAACTCGGCGTCCCACGCGGCCTCACCCAGTTCATCCAGCAGTGCTTGCCACTCCCGCACAGCCTGGTTGTCGTCGATCGTCTGCTTGGAATTGCCGGGCTCGGCCTCCCGGACGATCCGGAGTGCGAGCTGGTCGACGTGACTGATATCCACCCTGGCCAGTAGCCCCTCCCCGCCCAGTTCGAGGAGCCGCGACCGCAGGTCCGCGGCGAGGTTCTTGTTGTAGGTGGTGAACAGGACGGGCTTGGTGTGACCCGGGGGCAGCCGGTCGACCAGGTGCTTGACGCGGTGGAGGGCGACGATCGTCTTGCCCGTACCCGGGCCGCCGCTCACGCGGGCGGGCCCGGAGTAGGTACGTTCCACCAGCTTGGACTGGGTGGGGTGGAGGAACACCTTCCAGCGCCCGAAGTCGCCGCCCTTCAGGACCTCCTCCAGAGCCGCGTCGGAGGTGGTGACCATGGTGGCAGGTCGTTCGGCAGCAGCCTGGAAGTCCTCCGGGTCGACCGGCTCGGGCGCCGCAACCGGGGTGGTGACCTGGTCGAGGATGCTGTCGAAGTCCTTGCCGTCGACGATGGCCAGGAGTACTTCGCCGGTGAGCTGCGGGGCGTATTCGACTAGGCCGAGCAGTTGGTCCTCGGTGGTGAGCGTGCGGATGACCGGGAGGAGCGGTTGGGCGACGCCGAGGTCGCTGAGCTGCTCGTCGCTCCAAGCCGCGAAGAGCCCGTGGAGCGCGGTCGGTTCGACCGGGCGGGGAGCTGATGCCGGTGGCGCCGGGGCGAGGACCCGCAGGAGGCTCTCCTCCACGACCTGGAGGTCGACGTACTCGATTCCACCGGTGACGTGGTTGATCCCGTAGGCGAGCCGGTCGAGGTTCTCGTAGACGTCCTTGCGGTGCTTGACCGCGACGATCAGCCAGTCGTCGTCCGCCAGGCGCAGGAGCAGGGCGCGGTGGTCGTCGTTGACCCGGGCCGACCAGAGTCTGCTGTCGCCCTTGAGCTGCTGCAGCTTGAGGCCGGTGGCCTGAGGATTCGCCTTGAACTTGTGCTGGAAGTCGTAGAGGGCGCCCTTGACCGAGCGGGGGAGTTTGAGGATCTCCTTGTCCGCCTTGTCCAGCAGGCGAAGGGTGATTCCCGGGGTCTTCATCGCGCTGACTCTCCGTCGGTGGTCGTGGCGTTTCGTCGGTGTTGCGGTGTGCTCCGGGAGCTGGTCCGCGTGCCGAGCAGCCCGGCGAGTTCCCGGGCATCCCAGCTCACGGCCGGGCGGACGTCCCAGCCGGCCGCGCGGAACGCCTTGTCACGGTCCTGGGCTTCGAAGTCGTGCTCCCCGGTGGTCGCACGCGGAGCGAGGACAATGCCGATCCGCCGGTCAGGCCAGGCGAGTTCGGCCTGCCAGCCGTTGCTGTCGAGCTCGTAGCCGTCCTTCGGTGCGGGTGCCCCGGCCTCGGCGAGCAGACGTGCGAGGTCCGCGAGCCCGGCTTCGTCCGGGTCGAGGTACTCGATCACCCGGGTCCACTGTGCGTCGGACCCGGCGGTCGTGACAGGGGTCGGCGCCTCGGCTGAGGGCCCGGTGACGACCTGAGGTACGACAGGGGCTGGCCGCCCAGGGCTCAGGACTGCCGGGCGATCCGCCAGGATCTGCGGTTGCTTCGCCGGAGTCTGCCGAGTCGACGCCAACCATCCCCCGCCGCCGCTCACCGCCAGGGCCTCGACGGAGAAGCCGTCGAGGAGGCTCGTCGTGAGCTGGACGCTGTCGCCACCGCCGTGCTCCAGGAACTGCAGCAGGTTGGTCCAGAACAGCCAGGAACGCCAGCGCTGCTTGTGCGACGGTTCGTCGTTGTGGACGTGCACGCCGTCGTCGAGGACGGCGAGCACGCTCCAGACCGGTGGCTTGCGGCGCCCGTCGGCCGCCGGGACCAGCCGGAGGCCCGCGCCGTCCAGAGCGATGATGATCTGCACCGGCCCGCGAGGACCGGCAGGTGCCCCGCCAGCGAGGGCCGCGCGGACTTGCGGACCGACTGCGTCGACCGCAAGAGCGGCTGCCTGTGCTCCGACGACACCGGTCAGCCCTGCCGCGGCGGCCTCCGCGCGCCACTGCCAAAGGGCGGCGTCCGGTGAGCGCAGGTAGGCGAGCAACAGGTGAGCCGGGTTGACCCAGACAGTTTCGGAGAGCTCGCCCGGGAGGCTGCCGCGGACGTTGGCGTAGTACTTCCGTGCCTTCTCCTCCCCGCTGCCCTCCGGCCCGTAGGGTCGCCAGACCGGGGCGTTCGGCCCGCCGCCTGCGTGGCCGTTGTCGGTGATGCGGCGGCGCCAGTCCTTGACGTCGAAGTACGTCAGCTGGAACACGCGCAGGCCGTCAGCCCGGAGCCGGGCGCGCTTCACGGCGTCGTCCGCCAGCCGGTTGTGCCGCGGGCCGGCGTGGTACTCGTAGCCGTCGAGGTAGACCGCGAGGCGCGGACCGGGTGCGTCGAGCCGCTCGAAGAGGATGTCCGGGCGGGTGCCGTCCAAAGCTCTCTGCTGGGAGACCCGCCAGCTCACCGTGGATTCGCCCTGGTCGGTCAGGCGGAGTTCGAGCGAGTAGGTACCCGCCGAGGTCGTGTAGGCGTCCGCGCTGGCGCGGGACTCCGGCAACCGGGCCCAGTCCCTGAGGGTGTCGACGAACATGATTTCGAGATCGCTCTCGGCCTGCTGCTCCAGGGAGATGTGACGCGTGGTCGTGACCGGCGAGGTCTGCCAGCGCTCCCCGTCCGCACCGAGCAGGTCGTCGAGCATCTGGCGGACCTCGCTGCGACTGACCTTGTCGTAGTCCGTGGCCGGGACGCGGCGCAGCAGGCAGCGGTGGCAGCCGTCCTGACCCTTCTCTCGGCAGGGGCAGCTCTCGATGACGTCGCGTGCCCTGAGCAGGACTTCCTTGAAGCCCTCCGCCGAGGCCAGCCGGTGCAGGTAGCCGGTACCACCTGGGAGGCGGTCGTAGACGACCAGGAAGCGCTGGGGCCAGTCGGAGTCACTGCCGTCGGGCATGGAGGCGGCCGCGATGTCGATGTGGTCCGGGTCGCCGCCGTAGCGTGCGGCTATGCCGACGAACAGGGCCGCGGTGAAGGACGCCAAGCGCTCCTTCACCCGCGCCACCGAGGCGGGCAGCAGGATCCGAACGGCCTCGGTGGTCAACTCGTGTGCGAGCAGCAGGGGTACGTCCTGCGGCTCGGTCCGGCCGGAGCCGGCCTGCTGCGGCGCCCTGCGGCGGGGGCACCAGAGCAGGTGATGGGCACCGGCCTTGGAGGGAGTACTGAGCGACTGGGTGAGGGCGTCGGCCGGAGCGTCTACGACGGGGCGGCCGTCGGCCGTCGCACCTCCGCAGCTCGTGCACACGAAGAACGGGTTGAGACGGACGTCCTCACCGGCCACCGGTACGGTGCTGCTGCCGTCCTGGCGGTCGAGGCCCAGGTTGAGCGTCCGCACGACCGCCCGGCGGGCGAAGTCCACCCCGAAGGTCGCCTTGTCGTGGCGCCAGGAGCCGGGGGCGAGCTGGTCCGGATCGATGTCGACGGCGGTGAGGACGGAGTACCGTCGGCGCTCCCGTTCGTCCTTGTCGTCGCGGACCCGGGCGTCGTCCCGCTTGTCGCGGGCCACCACCTGCCGCGGCTGGAGCACGTACTGCACGCATCCGGCGTCCGCGATCGCCCGACCGCCGCAGCGCGGGCACGGATCGGTGTCGTTGAGCGCGTTCTCGGTGCGGACGAACCCGCAGGACGGGCAGAGCCGCCAGACGGCCCAGGCCCGCCGGTCGGGGCTGCCGATGTCCAGCGCCCGCACGACGTGCCGGTAGCCGTTGACGTAGAAGCTGCTGCCGGGCGCGAGTTCGGTGAGGGCCAGCCGACGGGAGCGGTCGTAACCCCGGACCTCGCTGCGATAGACCCGGGAAGCCCCGCCCTCCGAGTCCCCGGGGACCGTGGTGGCTCCGTCCGCCTCGGACGGGTCCTCCCGCCAGTAGAGGGTGGCTTCGAGCTTGGTGGTCGTGTCGGCGAGGCTGTAGTTGGGCAGCAGACCGAGCTCGACCAGCGTGCCGTGCGCGCTGGCCCGGTTCAGCGCGCCCAGGAGGTCGGCGGTGCTGCGTAGTTCGGCACGCAGCTCCCGCCGTTCGCGGCCCTGCTCCGGGTCGGTCGGTACCAGGGCGTCGACGGCCTTGTTGATGGCCGCGAGGCGTCGCTTCAGCTCCTCGCGGCGGAGGACCCAGGATTCCTCGGCCTCCTGCAGGGAGCGGGCGATGCCGCCCGTCGCGTAGGAGCGCACTTCGGCGGCCGCATGGTCGGAGACGCCTGAGCCGTCTCCCAGGCCGTCGCCATGGTGGAAGAGTTCGAGGAACTCCTCCACCATGGCCTTGCCGTGGGTGAGCGCCGCGTCCTGCAGGTCCTGGCACCAGCCGTTGGTGCCGAACAGCGCCGACACCAGCCTGGGCACGGGCTGCAGTCGCTCGCCGTCGGCTGTGGTCAGCTTTCCGGCGGCGGCCAGGTCGAGCAGTCGTGCCGTGTACTGGCGGCGGAGGATCTCGACGGCCGACAGGTAGCAACCGGGCGGCACGATGTCGCCGGCGATCATCTCGCGCGGATCGTCGAGGTAGTACAGGTCGCGGGCCCGGCGGCCGCCGAAGGCGACGACGAGGGCGTTGCCGGTCTTCCGGCCGGCGCGACCGGCCCGTTGGACGTAGTTCGCCGGCCCGTCGGGCAGGGAACCGAGCAGGACGGCGGACAAGTCGCCGATGTCGATACCGAGTTCGAGGGTCGGCGTGCAGGACAGCACGTTGGGGTCGGTGTAGTGCGTGCCGGACCGGAATGCCCGCTCGACCCGCTCCCGCTCGGGGCGGGTGAGCATGCCGGTGTGCTCGGCGGTCACCACACGGAAGGTGCCGCCGGTCAGGTAGAGACGTCGGTAGTAGTCGTCGGCGTAGTCGCGTTCCTGGACGCTGCCGAAGCCGGACGTGGTGCCACCGGTGCGGGAGGCGCCGTACTGCGGCGGGGTCAGGATTCCCTTGCAGCGGTAACGCGGGCACGGGTGCCCGTACCAGCGTGTGCGTCGCTCCGGTGGCACGACCTGCTGCCAGCCGCAGTCCTCACAGCTGACGAAGGCCTTGTTGACGATCGAGTCGTCGAGCAGCCGCACCTCGATGTGGCCGGGCTGAAGCCCGTAGACGCGCGTGGTGCGGTCCTGTGCCGTGCGGACGGCCAGGACCTGTTCGTCGGCGAGTGCGGGCAGCAGTCGGCGCAGGTACTCGGTGGCGCCGGCGGAGTCCAGGCCGAGGCACCGCCTGGTCCAGTCCTGGTACCAGCCGCCGCGGCCGGACACCGTGTCGAAGTGGGACTTGTCCTTCTGCCCGTCGAGCAGGAACCGGGGCGGTGCCATGCTGTCGAGGAAGGCCGGCATCCCGTCGGGGCGGCCGCCCCAGATCTTGAACCAGGTGACGCCGGCGTCCTTCATCCATGGCTCCAGCCAGCGGTGCCGAACCCCACCACGCTGCCGCAGGCGCTCCAGCAGGCCCCGCACATAGGCGACGTAGCGCTCGGAGGTCGGCATCGACTCCGCGGCGACCAACTGGCCCGGCAGAGCGAGGTACAGATCACGCGCGAGAGCGGCGACGCGTTCGGGCTCCTCCAGGACGACCTCGGCGGCGGCCGTGCGGGTGAGCTCCAGGGTGCGCCCGAGCCTTGACCGCAGGCCGAACTCCATGACGGTGGCGAACGCCAGCCGCTCGCCGATCAGCCTCCAGGTGCGCGCGTCACCGGTGCCGCGCCCGGAGAGCAGCCGGTCCACGCCGGCCTCGTCGTGCAGGTCCGGCGGGACGACGGCGGCGAGTGTGCCGGGGTCGTCCACCGAGTCCAGGACGTTCCCGATCAGGTCGTTCAGTGGGAGCGGTGCGCCGGAGTCCTCCAGGTTGTGTGCCAGCAGCGACCGGAGGGAGAACTTGTAGGAGGCGTTGGCGATGTACCCGGCCCGGTGCGCCGCGTCCTGGGTGGAGTCGTTGAAGACCAGCGTCTTGCGCTCTTCGGGGACGAGGGCGATGTCGCCGCCGGTGAAGAGCTGGGTGACAGTCGCCGAGGCGAGCGCCGCCAGCGCCGTACCGAGGAAGCGAATGCCGTTGTCGGTGTTGCACGCCGGGCAGCGGTCGTCCGTGGCGGCCTTGTCGGCGGTCTTCTTGTCCAGGATCGCCAGCGCGAACCAGGCGTCCAGCAGATCTCCGTCGTCGGTGGCGACCGGCATGCGGTAGGTGCCCTGGGCGCCGTCGAGGACGACGACGGAGAGCGGGTCGGCACCGCCGCCCGCCGGCAGGGAGCCGGTGAGGGCGGCGAGCGCCTCCTGCTTCTCCGCGCGGGTGGCGGAGATGAAGTATCGGATGCGCCGCTTGTCCCGCCCGATGCCCGCCCGCCAGATCTTGTCATGGGCCATCACGAGCCGCTGCGGATCGGCCTCCGGGGAGAGCGCAGCCCACCCGGAGCGCCCGCAGTTACGGCAGTAGACGGCCGGAAGGTGCACTTGCGCCGGACGAACCGCGGTGTCCGCACCGGGGAGCGCCGAGGGCCGCTGCGATCCGCTCGACGGCCAGCCGCCGGAGTCGCCGTCCTCACCGTCCACCGGAACGGCAGCGGCTGCGCTCCGGCGGGCGGCCGTCCGGTCGTCCTCGTACCAGCGAAACTCCGGCGTACCGCCGAGGCCCCGCAGCACCCTGGTCACCGGCCGGACCCACAGATGGGCCTCCACGTGCAACAGCGGGCGGGGTCGTCGCTCGTCGGAATCCGGGTCCCGCGCGGCCGACAGCAGGGCGACGAACCGCGACAGCGCCTGCAGCGCGAGCCGAGGATTCTCCCGCGCGGTACGGCCCCACGCGTAGCCGAAGCGCGCCAAGCGGTCCCGCAGACCCCACTCGTCGAGCGGTTCGCCGTCGAGCAGGGCCAGGACTCCATGGGTGAAGTCGTGGCGCCGCAGCATCCGTCCGATCTGGAAGGCGTCGAGGCCAGAGCGCCCCAGCATGCGGGTCGCGAGGCCGTCCAGGTCCAGCAGCTTCGGATTCGATTCGACGCCCGGACCACCCGAAGCCGTGATGACCTCCTGCGGGGTCGGCGGCTCGGGAAGCTCGTAGTCCACCGCTCCGGTGAACTCCTCGGCGGACATCCGCTCCTCGCCGATCAGCGTGTCCGGCGCGAACGGCATCCCGAACACCTGGGCTGCGACGTCGAGGATGCCGCCGGCTTGAGCGCCGGGGCGCCCTTCGCCGAGGGTTGCCGACGTGGCCACCGGGCAGATCGACCCGAGCGGGCTGCCCGGGCGGGTGGCCCCGACGGCGGCGGCCAGCCGCCGTAGCAGCATGGCGACGTCGGTGCCCTGCGCCCCGTCGTAGGTGTGGAACTCATCCAGGACCACGTGGGTGATCGCGGCGCCCTCCCACAGCGGGCGGTCCTCGCCGCGCTGGAGGAGCAGGTCGAGCATCTTGTAGTTGGTGATCAGCACGTCCGGCGGCGAGACCCGCATCTCCTCACGGCGCGTCATCACCCGACGGAAGTCCGTGTCCGGGCGGTCGCCGATGTAGAGCCCGGCCGTGACCTCCGCCAGCTCCGGCTGCGCGAGGTAGTCCCCGATGCGGCCTGCCTGGTCGGTGGCCAGGGCGTTCATCGGGTACAGCAGGACGGCCTTGACTCCTCGCCGGCCGCGCGCCTTCTCCCGGCGGCAGTGGTCGAGTACGGGGATGAGGAACGACTCGGTCTTCCCCGAGCCGGTTCCCGTCGTCACCAGCGTCGGCCGGGCCGGGCCGTGCAGGGTGCTCAGCCGCTCCCACGCCTTGGCCTGGTGCCGGTACGGGGGGAAGCCGGGTTGCCACTCCAGGTGGCGCTGCCAGCCCTCGTCCGCGACGTGGAACGGCGTCCTGATCCGCAGGTATGGCCCGCGAAAGATCCCGGTCTCCGGGTGGCCGAGGAAGCGTTCGAGCGCGCCGCGGGTGTCCTCGTCCGCGAGGGCGTACGTCGTCGTGAGGTACTGCGTCAGACTGCCGCGCACCTGCGCGGCGGCCAGGGTGGGCCTCACGGCGGACTCCTTCGACGTGCGCTTTCAGGGAGCGTGGATCACTGGATCACACCGTATAGTGCGGCACCGACCTATCGGACCCCGTTCTCGATCACGACCAGGCTTCGAGTTCCTTGACGAACTCGGTGTAGGAGCAGTTGCGGGCCTTCGGTCGGGGCGTGACAAGCTTGTGCTTCGCGGCCTGCTCCATGATGGACGGGGCGTGCTTCTCCTCGTACCGAGGGGTGCGGAGCTGCGTCTCCAAGTGCTTCTTGGCATCGGCGATCATGCCGAGGTCTCGCCCGGCGTCCTTCGCGTCCAGCTTCCAGTTGGGCTTGGTCTTGGGGAACGCGCCGGGGAAGAGCATCAGCCATGCCTCCATCTCGGAGGCCGCCAGGGCGAGGGCTGAGTTGCACTTCGTGAAGGCACGTTGAAGCTCACCGGAGAGCCCGTCCCGGGTCTTCTCGTAGACGCTGTTCGTGACGCCGTCCATGTCCACATGGACCACGATGCCGAAGAGCTGGGCATCGTGCCTTTCCGCCAGGGCCTGGGCGATCTGACGGAGTTCGTCCAGGGTCGGTGCGAGCCGGGCCTTGGCCTTGTCCAGCCGCATCTTGTCCTGCTTGATCTGGACGATCTTCGGCCCGGGCTTCGGCAAGAGCTCCGGAATGAGGTGCTGCAGTACCTCCCGGTCGAAGGGGCCCTCGCCGGCCACGGCGATGATGGACTTCGACGCTTTCGGTCGGCTGCCCTTGCCTCGGCCGCTCACAGATCACCGCCGAGAGTCCCGGAGAACCAGAGCTTGCCCAGGGGAAGTCCCTCGGAGGCCTCGACTATTGCCTGGATCTTCTCGGCTCTGATGGCAGGAATCTGGGAAGCGCCCGTCTCGTCACGCTCGCAGATCACGAGCTCTTCCGGTTCTAGGTAGTCCGCGAAGACCGGTGAGTGGCTGATGACGAGGAACTGGGAACGTTCGCTGGCGTCCCGAAGGCGCTCGTACAGGAGGCCGAGGGCGTGCGGGTGCAGGCCGTGGTCGATCTCCTCGATGCAGGTCAGGATCGGCGGGTGCGGATCATGGAACAGTGACAGGAGGCACAGCAACCGGACGGTGCCGAACGATGCGTCGGCGAGCTGGGTGCGGCCGCGCAGCCCGCGCTCCTTCAGCATGACCGTGACTCGGTCCGGCTTGCCGGGGGTCGGCACTACCTCGATGTCCTCGATGTCCCGCACCACGTACCTGACGTCGTCGAGCAGCGAGTCCCAGGCGTAGGAGTCCTTCTTCAGCTCCAGAAGGAAGTCCCCGATGTTCCTCGCGTCGTTGGCGAGCTTTCTGCCGCTGAAGCCGATGGGCGACGGCTTGCGCGCTTTGCGCACGTCGGCATCGAAGATGCGGACCGAGGAGATGTGCCGGCCGATCGTTCTCACAGCGTCGAAGGATGCGCCGGTCGCCGGAAGGCCGGCCGACTCCTGGAGGCCGCTCACGTACCGGTCCGGAAGGTAGCCCGGTGCCGTCGGCAGTTCCTCGCGGAGCGGACTGTCGACGAGGAACTTGTCCCGACGCAGCTCGATCGTGGAGGCCGCGGCGGGGCCGAGGTGCTGGACGAACCGCTCCCGCCTGGACAGGACGTGCTGGTCGTCGGAGTCGCCGGGAGCCCGACGTTCGAGCAGGGTCAGGTCGTACGTGTCCGGGTGTGCGTCGGTGGCGTGCTCGGTCCACACACCTTCGAGTCCGATGCTCAGCTCGGACTTTGTGCGACGGCCGCCTCGGTGAGCGACCTCCGGGTATCCGTCGGAGGCCTCGAGCGTCGGGCCGATGCCCTGGCGCGCGATGTCGGAGAGGAATCCGAAGGCCTTGAGGACGTTCGACTTGCCTGCCGCATTCGGGCCGACCAGGACGTTCAAGGGACCCAACGGAAGCTCGGTGTCCGTGAGGGTCCGGAAGTTGACGACGTTCAGGCGGGTGAATCGATGCTGCAAGGGATGCCGATCCGAGTGGTTGTGTGCCAGTCACAGCGGGACGGCGTCAGCCTACCCAGCGCTGATCACGACGGCTGGGGATCCCCTGGATTGCCACAGCCCGAATCATCTGCGCGGGGCACTCCACCCGGACGGTCTTGCCCGGATCGCCAGGCGCGGGTGCCCCAGCATTCGGCGAGCGCAGCGAGGAGGAGCAGGCCGCGGGCTGAATCGGCGTCGGCGGCGTTGGTGCGGTGGTGTACATGCTCAAGGTCCGCACAGCGTGCGGGACCGCGAGGCCGCACCGACGAAGGACAGCCGCACCTGCGGGGACGGCACGCGCTGGACGCGTTGCTGTCCGCAGGGCAGGAGGGCGGTCATGCCGCTTGCCTCACCGAGGTAGATGGTCATTCGGTGCTGTGGTTGATTGTCCAGGTCGGTCCACGACGCCTCGGCAAGTGCGGGTCGCACACCGATGTACGGGGCGAGGCCTGAGGCTCTACCGTGCTCACGGAGGTCCTCGGCGCTGTCGCGGGCCTTGTCACCGATCCATGGCGTCACGGTCAGCCCGGCGGTGGCAAGGGCTACCAGGCAGAGGGATGCGGTCGAGCAGCCCTTCTTCTGCAGGTGGTGAGCGATTGGAGCGAAGACGATGATGCCGAAGATGCCACTGCAGAAGAGTACTTCGGACGCCCGGACGGAATACCACCCCGGCGCGATGACCGTCACCCCGAGTACGAAGCCGAGTGCAAGGCTCTTCGCCAGGGGAAAGGCCTGCAGCGCTTCACGAACTGCGTACGGGGTCACGTGTTTGATGAAGATCGCGCCTGCGGTCAGGAGAGGCACGCCCAGCGCGGCGAGCAATGCCGTGAGAATGCCGACCCGCGTGAGCAGCGTCTGCTGGTCGATGCCGACCTGTTCCGGGGTAAGGCCGAAGACCGCGCAGTACTCGTCGACAGCGGTATAGCCCGCGGCGAACAGCAGCAGGCTCAGCAGGGCGAGGAGACTCGCGCCGAACTGCAGGATGTCCTTGGTGGAGAACCCGGCCTCCGGTTCGGTTGGTGGTGCGGTGGGTCCGGCGAGTGGCGCGGATACAGTCACGGACTTCCTCCGGCGGAGCGGACGGCGTCTTTCCTTCTGGCCTGGATCGGCCTTCCAGGTAACAACGAGTGGCCAGATCGGCGGGCATGGCGGAGCCGCGGGCGTTCCGGAAGTCTGTCTGCCGACTGCACGGGAGTCGTATTACCCGGGGCCGGGCCGGATTCGGTGGCCGTCGCCTGCAACCGGCGCGGTGCGGTGGGCGCATCGTCGGCGTAGCGGGGGGGATTCGTCCGCTGTTCCGTCAGGCGGATCCGGCCGTCCCGCGTGTGTGCCCGAGAGGGCCGCCTCTCAGGAGTCGGCGTCGCTACCGAGCTTGTCGCCGACGTACCCGAGTCGGATCGCCTGCTCCTCGTGGACGAGACGGAAGTGCAGCCGTCCCTTCCCCGGGGTGAAGCGACCGTGCCATGAGAAGCAGCGCTCCTTACCGTCAAGGTCGGTGAAGGTGCACAAGTGCTGACGGCTCTGGGATTCCGGCGTGATGTGCGGGTGCTGCCACTGTGGCTCGGGTGAGGTGGCAGGGTCCCAGCCGGCGGCCGTCGCCTCCAGGTCGATCAGCAGCTTGCGGACCGGCCGGTGCCATTTCATGTCGAGGCGGCGAAGGCAGCGTTCGAAACGGGGGATCTTCTGGAGGTGCGGGAAGAACTCGTCCCATGCGTCGAGGATTTCCGCGGGAGTGGTGAGCGAGGCCGTGGCCGTGTCCTGGGCCCAGGTCTTGTGTTCGTCGGCCTCGTCCGGATGGGAGCAGTGCCGTGCACGGTCGAAGCTGTTCTCGATGCCGTCCTCGGTGAGGTGCTGAATGTCGACGTCCAGCCACGGAGTGGCCCACTTCGCCGATACCGGGAGACTGACGGCGAGGCCATCGGTGAGGTGGGCGAACGCGATGCCCTCGACGGTGCGGCCGTCATGCTGGTACTCGACCTCGTCCGGGTCGAGCGTCAACCGGACGGAGTCCCGGAAGGGCGAGCGACTGCGCAGGGCGAGGAGGTACCGATGCCGATCGCGGTTCTGCGGGTTCGCGTTCACCCACTGCTGGTACAGGTACCCGCGCGCCAACTCGGCAGCCGGCAGAGGGCTCTTGGTGACCAACGCGATGCTCTGCCAGCTCTTGAGATGGCGCAAGGTATCCACGAATCCGGCCATCGCCGTGTCCACCTCCCTGGGGCCGGATTCGGACTCGCAGGACAGCTCGTTGAGAAACAGTGTCAGTGACACTCCCACCCCTTGGGTTTCTGTTGATGATCGGCTACCGGACGAGGGCGCGGGAGGTCAGTCGAGAAGCTTCTCCAGGGAGTTCTCCCACTCGTCGAAGAACCCTGCCGGCCACTCGGAGAGCATGCCGTCCTCGCCCATGACAGGGCTGATGACCTCGGCGGTCTGCTCGTTGCGTCGGAAGAAGTGGACGGCCGTGGAGGCTGCCGGAATGTGCTTGTTCTTCACCGCGATGCGAAGGCCGTTGAGGACATGGTCGGAGTGGGTTTCCACGATCACCTGTGCTCCGGCGGCGACTGCAGCCACGGCGAGGTAGGCCAGCCAGGTCTGACCCTGCGGGTGGAGGTGCGCCTCGGGGTTCTCCAGGAGGATCAGGGAGCCCGGCTGGGCCGACAGGCAGGCGACGACGATCGGCAGGGCGTAGGTCAGCCCGAAGCCGACATTGGTCGGACGGTACCGGTTGGAGGCCGAGATGCCGGAGCCGAAGCCGTAGCTGAGGCGTACGGTGTCCGTCCCGTCGATGCCCACGGCTTGAAGATTGACGCCGGGGCAGAGCCGCTGCATCCAGGCCTCGGTCTGGGAGAGGAGCGACGCGGACTGGGCGTCGTCCAGCCGGAGGGGGCTGGCCGTGACGGGGTCGTCCTGGTGAGCCCGAAGGAAGTTGACGGTGTGCTCGCCCCGTGATCCGAGGAATCCACGGCCCACGGCGGCCTGGTGGGAACGCGGGTAGCTGACGGCCGGGACGATCCGGTCGGCCTTGAGGTACTGGAACCCGGGCCGGAAGAGCGAGCATTCATCCGCGTCGTGGGCGTCCGGACCCATCGGACAGTCGGTCATCCTCAACAGGTCGTCTTCGCGGCCGTATGCCGCAGACCAGAAGTAGCGGGTTCCGTCGGACGTCACGGTGAGCGAGATGCTGCGGTCATCCACGGCGGCCGACTCGTGGCGCACGTACGTGTCGTGTCGCACGTCCTGGCCGGTGCCGAGCTCGACGAGTTCACCGTTGAGGAGGAAGCCGCCGCCGTCGTCGTAGAGGTGGAGGAGCCCGGCCTCGTGGGACTGGCGGAGAAGCGCGAGGGACTGCAGAACGGTGCTCTTGCCGGAGGAGTTCAGCCCGGTGAGCAGCGTGAACGGGGCCAGGGCGATGTCCTGGCGGGCGAAGGCCTTGAAGTTGGTGATGCCAAGGTGCTCAAGCATCAAGCGTCTCCTGGAAGATCCGGTCCATCTCGCGGAAGCGAAGTCTGACCTTTCCGACATCGCCGGTGCCGGCCGACACGGAGCCCATGAAGGTGGAGTCGTCCATGAGCTCCATGAACTTCCTCTCCACGACGGATTGGCGGGCTGCGAGCAGGTCGATCTCGGCGGGGGTTCGGTTGGCCAGACAGGCCGACTCGATCTCGAACAGCGCCTTGTTGACCGGAGAACGGCGGTTGTAGCCGCGGAACCGCTTTCGGAAGGCGTGCCCGCCGAAGATCCGCTCTGCCGCCTGCATCGCCTGAGTGAACCGGTCTGCCAGGTCTGCTAGTTCTGCCGGAGAGAGGGTGTTGATTTCGTGCATGGCGGACCGGAGGAATCCGTCGAAGTCCTGTGAGGCGTAGGACTCAGGTGAGTTGAGATTGAAGGCCAGGAAACGAAGGCACATCTCGCGGTCCGACATGCGCTCAGGGGAGACGCTGTAGGACGTCGCACTGAGGAACGGCCCGGTGTTGGCGAGCTCGTACAGGAAGGTGCGGGCCCGGCCGGGGATCAGCGCATGGCGCAGTTCCTGGCGGGTCAGTGGGCGGCCGCCGGTGTTGATGCGGCCGAAGATGTTGAACTTGACCTCCTCCGGAGTGCCGCGACGGATGAGAAGAACCACGAGTTCTGTCTCTTCGATCCGGGTCTGAAGGCGGTTCGGAAGGTCGGCGAAGGAGCGCCCATTGAACTCGGTCAGGTACTCCAGGCCGGTGAGGATAAGGGGCTCGGCGTCGATGACCTCGGGGGCGACGAAGCGAGCGATGGTGGAGAGCCGCTGAACGCCGTCCACGACTGCCCAGGAGTCGTCGTCCACCTCGGCGGCGTAGAGCGTTGGGAGAGTGATCCGGAGCAGAAGCGATTCGATGAGTCGGCTCTGCGCCTTCGCTGTCCAGATGCCGGCACGACGCTGGAAGTCCGGAGCGAGGTCCATGGTGTTGCGCCGGATGCGGTTGAGAAGGAGCGAGACCGTGGGGGTGCGGGTCAGAACCTCGATCTTGCTGGGATCGAAGGGGCTGGCGATCCGCTCACCGATGTCCTCGGACTCGACACCGGAACTCTTGCCGCCGTCGTCGAACTCGACGGGGAGTTGAGTTCCGGGCTCATCGAGCGCGAACAGGGCGTCCGGTGCGAGGCGCTGGGACTTCCCGCCCGTGGAGTTGTTGATGTCGGTCATGACTCATCCTCGTTGGGCGTCATCGGTGCCGTCGACGCTGGCGGAGTCCACCGGCCCGCGGCGATCTCCGCATCCAGGCGCGCCTGGAAGTGCGCGTGTGCCGCGCGCATCTCGGTCTCGCGGTCGGCCTTGTAGAACGGCGCGGTGTAGCCCTCGGGCGGGGTGGTGGTGGCAGGGCTGGCCAGATGGTCGAGGAGGGCCGAGTAGGCTTCCTTGGTCTGGCCGTGACCGTACGTGTTGTGGTTGCGGGCGAGCTTGCGTCCGTTCCCGTCGAAGTACATTTCCGCCTCGTAATCGGCGAGGATCGGATAGCGGGTCCTGCAGATCGCGACTAGCTGATCAGCGGTGACGCCAAGCCAAACAGAGACGAGTGCATCCAGTTCGACGAGGGCCGCGCGGCGTTCGTACTCGGTGCGGAGCGGGGTGTCGTAGGCCCAGACGGGGCTAAGCCCTGCCCTGAGTGGTTTTAGGCCTGCCCAGTCCGTATATGCCCAGTCCTCCGCAGATTCGAGCTGTGAAGGGTCGAACAGTTCACTCCAAAGCGGCGCGTATGCATCTGTGAGGCAGTTAAGGCGGAGCGAACGTAGGAGAAGGGAGCTGGCCAGGGGATGGTCGGCGCGGGCGGCAGGCATTTTCAGAACCTCAGCGACGCGAAGGTGGGAGCGCCCGGTGATGCGGAGCAGATAGTCGAGTGGAAGTGTTGCCCAGAATCCAGCATTGAGGCTTGTTTGGAGGTTGTCATCCAATGCCATTGAGTTCACGGCATCGACATGCGTGGGGCCTGGAGGGATCAAGGCGGCGAAGAGGCTTCGCTCGGTGTCGAAAGGCACCATTGCGCGCCAGGCCAATCGATAGTATTCCGTGTAGGGGCGACCGTTCCACTGGTCCTGAGCTGCAATGTAATCGTCCATGCTGCATGCGCGTACATAGTTGGTGCGAGGAATAGCGTCAGCCGGGAGCGTAGCGAGATCGAAACTGGTCCAGTCGCGGTTGGTCTTGCACGGAATTTTCGGCTCTTTGTATAGGGGATTGGAAATGCCGATGTGTGGCCCCTGTAGGATGATATCGGAATGTTCTTCTGGCGTGGAGGTGCTCCATTCGTAGAGGCCGAGCTTCTTGGTAGCCAGATTCTCGAACATGCCAGTAGTGATCTTCGGGTGAAATGCACTGAGGCGGTCATGAACTCTTGCGAGGGCCTCGATTGCCCCTTCCTCGTCGGAAGTTACCGGGTAGAGGAGTGGGGTCTCCGGGTCGCGGTAGCTGGGCTCTCCGGAGATGCGATTCCATTCCCCAAGTCGATTGATGTCGATGGCGATTAGGCGGGCTGCGTGAGGTCGAGTATCCCACTTTCCGAGGTGCTTGATGCCCGGGAGTGGTCCTCGCCCATCATGGCCAAGAGAGGCTCTAAGTGTAATTGGATCGAAAAGCCAGCTGATGTGCGTGAATGAGATTTCCGAACTGGGGCCATAAATATTTACGCTGAACTCTGTATTGGCGTGAATCTCCGGAAAGACTCCTGTGCGGTTATGGAAATGTGCATGTAGGCGAAGGTGTTTGTATGATGCCTGTCGGAGGTTGACCTCTTTGACGCCTCCGAAGTGTGAATCTGGGTGGATCAGGCCTGCAGATCCCTGCGGCGATAGGTTGCTCCAGCATTGGCACATAAATGCGCGGTACAGGTCTGGCCGAGTTCCGCGAATCATCGTGTACGTTGCGGCGGAGCTGAGCAGTGTAGCCGTTCCGCAAACTCCGGAAAGTTCGCTCAGGTAGGCATTGCGGTTTTGGAGAGAGGAAAGTATTTCGCTATGGCGTGTACTCCACTCCTCCCTGCCGGGCTTCTCCTCCAGAGCGAACCACGGGTCGAACTCTGCCATGACTGTGCTTTCCTGCCAGTCCGGCCGCACCCAAGGGGGATTGCCCACCTGGATGTCGTACCCGCCTCGGCTAAAGGCTTGCGCGAACTCCAGCTCCCAGTGGAAGAACCCCTGAGCGTCCGAGAGGTCCCGCGCAACTGATGTCCAGGGGAAGCGGGATTCGAGCCAATGCGCGCGGTCCATGCCCATGACGTCAGGCAGGGCGTCTTCGTAAGGAGTCAGTTCTTCCAGGGTCTCAAAGGCCGAAATTAGAGACCCGGACGGCACTTCGTGTGTGCCGAGGAGTGCCTCAGCGAAGTCGAGCCAATCGTCGAACGACGCGAGGGCGATCACCGAACGCCGTACCTCGCGGATTGCCTCCTTGCGGCGGCCGGTGCTACGGCGTCGCTCGGCTGCCTGCCTGGTCAGTTCACCGGGCTCGCTGATGCCTCCGAAGAGGTCCTCTGCCTCCCAGGACAGGAGGACCTCGGGCGAGTTCCCTTCGACTGCCATGGCTACCGGGCCATCTGCGATGCGGTTGTAGCGATCTGCGGTGCCGTCCAGCAAAGCAGCCTCCTGGACCGGCCAGAACCACAGTGCGCACCACGCGTCCATCAGTGTCTTGAGACGCCAGTACGGGGTGTCGACCGCGAGAAGATCTGCCAGCACCTCTTCCCGCTGTACAGCAACCTCGGGGCTACGCAGCCACTCCTCCTCGGCGCCCCACACGTCAATGCGTCGGGAGATGTCACGCTCGGAGATCTCCAGGCGTCGCACCACCAAGCTCCACAAGTACTCGGCTCGTCGGGCGAGGCCTTGAAGACGGGTGATCTGCTTGGCGTTGGGAGACTTGGTGATCGCCCGGCGCCATGCGCCCAACGCCTTCGTAGCCTCGGGCGCGAGTACCTTGGCCTCCTTCTCGGCCGCAACCGCGCCCCACTCCTTCGCAGGCAGCAGGAAGTGGTGGACCGAGCCCTTCGGGAGCGGGGTTCCGTTCGCTGCGTCTGCCAGCGGGAAGCGCTCGGGCGTTGTGCCCAGCCAGGCGCCCTTCTTCAGCTTCTCTGCCGGGTACACCTCTCGCCGGCCGCCGATCAACGAGTTCCCTCGCCGCAGGTGCAGACCGAACCAGGGCGCTTCCATGCCCGGGTGCATGGTGTTCAGCCATAGGGAGACCTCGGCCAGCTCGACCGCAGTCTCGTTCAGGTCGACACCGTACGAGTTGTGCAGGGCGATGTACGCCTTCACCTTCTGCAGTTCGACCGGGTACTTCTCCGTGTCGATGGCGACGCCCAGCTCGTCCTGGCGTCGCCGCAGGTACTCGGCCGCTACCTGGTTGATCGCCTCGTTGAGGAAGGCGCCCGACCCCAGGGCCGGCTCACAGATCTTCCAGTCCAGCAACTCACGGGCTGGCGTCACCGTCTCGTCCTGGTCCAGGCGGTGCTGGAGGGTGAGCTGCACAGTCACCTTGGTCAGCGACTCGGGCGTGTAGTACGACGCCGACGTCTGCCTGTCGCGGCCGGACAGCCGGTAGACGAAGGAGCCTGGCTTGTGCCGGACCGGCACCTCCTCGCCGGTGTCCTCGTCCCGGGCGCGCACGAACACGCTGTCCGGGTACTCGTCGACCTTCGACCTCGGGATCAGCCACGAGCCGTCCTTCGAGTCGCCGCCCTTCGCGACCTCCCACAGCTCCTTGTCCGACACGAACCCGCTGTACGACATCAGCCCCTCGTACACCGCACCCAGCTGGTTGATGCCCAGTTGCGCGTACGAGATGAAGCCGCCGCGCTCGCCCTTCCGGCCCTTGGTAAGCATCAGAAGCCGCAGCACCTTGTACAGCGTCGCGTTGCGCAGCCGGGTATCGAGGTAGCGCTCCTCGCCGGTCTCGTCGGCGTCGAAGCGCGGGTCGGGAACGGAGTCCTTGCCGATTAGCTTGATCGACTCGGGCTCGAAGAGCTTTGAGTGCAGCGGCTCGAACCGTAGGCCGATCTCCTCCGAGGTCGTCTCCTCGACGACCCCGTGCGTCCGCCGAGGCCGGTAGCCGTCCTGGACCTTCCCGAACAGCAGGTCCAGCGACTCGTACAGGTAGATCCCGCGCCGCGACTTCTCGTCCACCAGGTCTCGCTCGGCGACCAGCTCGCCCAGCCGCCCCATCCCGTAGCCCTGCTGGTACTCGGGGTAGTCCGCCGGCAGGATGCCCAGCTCCGGTCGGGCCTCCGCGTACAACAGGAACAGGATCCGGTACAGATACCGCAGCGACTCCCGCGTCAGCTGCTTCCCCAACTCGGGGAGCTCCATGATGTCCTCGGGCCGGACACCCTCGTTCTCGCCGATGCGCTCCAGCACCTCGTTGGCGATGAGCTCGACGCTCATCCGAAGCCCATCGCGCAGGTCGCTCGACACACCCACCGCGTGCTTGGTGGACTTGTCGACGAGCTCCGCGAGCGGGTTCTCGCCGCCCGCCTCCGGCGTGCGCAGCGAGTCCGTGCCGAACAGCGCCGCCACTGTGTCGAGTTCGCCGCCGGCCTTGGTGTCGTTTCGCTCCAGTGCGCCGTCCAGCGACACCGCGAGGTAGCGGCCCTCGCCCCAGGTCATCCGGTCGGCGAGGACGACGACACCGCCCACCAGCAGCAGCACATACCGGGGCGCGTCCTCGCACGCGAACAGGAACGAGGCGAGCTTCGACCCGGTGGCGACGGTGTGCTGCCCGTCGAGTACCAACGCTTCGAGCAGGCGACCGGGGCCGTCCGGGTCCAGGGCCGCATCAGGCTCGGCCGCCCAGCCGCAGTCCAGAGCGACGAGACCCTTCTCGCTGTGCGCGACCCGCACTTCGTGGGCCTGGTCGGCCCGTTCGACCGTGATGGTGCCGGGCTTGGCGTCGTAGCCGAGGGCCAGCAGCACCCGCGCGTTGAGCGCGCGCACCCGCTCGCGCCAGGCTGGGGAGCCATAGGTGGTGGCGTCGTCGTCCGCCACAGCTCGGCCGTCATCGGTTGCCTCGGACAGGGCGAAGCCGGCCCGCGACCGGAAGTAGGGGCGGCGCAGCGCCCGCAGGCCGGCCCGCGGAGTGACCGGCAGGGCGTCCGGGTCCCGCTCCTCGTCGCCCGCCGCAGCCTTCGTCGCCTCCTCGCGTTCCTTCCATACAGCCAGCAGCCCGGACTTGAGGTCCTTGGGCAGCACCTCGGCCAGGTAGTGAGCGGAGAAGTAGTCGCCGCGGTTCACCAGGGAGTCGTACGTCATAACTGATTTCCCTCAGAGGTCAGACGGCCTGGGGCGGCGTGGGGGCGAGGACGGCGAGGACGCGAAGCAGCGGGCGGCCGGTGGTCAGCAGCGAGTCGGCGATGCCGGCGAGCCGTTGCTTGGTGCGCTCGCCAGCCAGGGTCGGCTGTTCCCAGGCGCCGAGGCGGAGCCGGTAGTTCTCGATCGGTTCGCGCAGTGGTTCGTCCCAGGCCTCCCGGTGGTGTTCCAGGAACGCCTCCGCGCGCTTCAGAGCAGCGGGGATGCCGTCCTGCAGCCGCTCGACGGGCCAGTGCTTCAACGGGTTGGCCATGGTCGGACCGACGCCGGAGCGGCGGAGTATCGCGACCATGTCGTCGTCGACGGCCCCGTCCCGTGTCACCGCCATCCACTTGACCACCGTCGGCCGGCCGAGCGCATTGGAGTAGACGCCCTGGATCAGATACGTGGGCTCGGCGACGTCCGCGGTGACCACCAGTGCCTCCTGCCGCCCGAGGCGTACGAGCACCTTGTCGGTGAGCCACTCCACCACCGGGTGGAGGTCGGTGAGCAGGGAGATCTCCGGCCAACTGGAGGTGGAGGACTCGCGGGCGCGTTGCAGGGAGTGCTCGGCGAGGCGGCGGTTGAGGGTGACGAGCAGGCGTTCGCGCAGCCGCTGCTCGCGGACGTAGTCGAGCGGCAGCGCCTTGAGCCGGTGGACGAGATCAGCCGGCGGGCGGAAGGAGATCAGGCCGGACGTCTCGTCGCGGTCCAAGTCCAGGGTGCTCTGGGCGTCCGGGAAGACCTCGCGCAGGGCCTCGTCCAGGAACTCCCGGGTGGACGCGAACAGACGTGGGACGTCGGCGCGCGGCACGGATGTGTCCTCACCATCCGGCTCCTCACCGACCGAGCCGAAGAAGTCGGCGAGGAAGTCGTCCATACCGCCGGCCTCGTCGGCTTGCGGACAGTGCGCCTCCAGGGACTCCTCCACCGTGCGGCCGCGCAGCAGGTCCTGGATCAGCGACCGCTCCTCCGCTTCCGCGCGGTAGAGGCCGGTGACCGCCTCCGCCGTGCCGAGCTTCTGGTGGGCCTCGCGTTCGCGGTCGAGCAGGCGCTCGGCGACGAGCGTGTCGTCCTTGGCACCCTCGACCTCGCTGGTGAGGATCAGGGCGCGGAACTCGGGGGAGCGGGCCTGGCCGTAACGGTCGATACGGCCGTTGCGCTGCTCGATGCGGATCAGCGACCAGGGCACGTCGTAGTGCACCAGCTGGCTGCACTGGCGGTGGAGGTTGACGCCCTCGGACGCGACGTCGCCGGTGAGCAGGACGCGCACGGGGGTGTCGGCGAGGCCGAAGTCCTCGACGCACTGCATCTGCTGCTCGTCGCTGAGACCGCCGTGCATGATGCGGACGGCGGCTTGGGCTGCCCGGCCCTTGAATCCGAGCGCGGCGGGGAGGACGGAGTGCAGCCATTCCAGGGTCTGCACGCGCTCGGAGAAGACGACGACGCGGGTGTCGGAGCCCGGCCCCACACCGATCGCCCGCAACTCGGTGACGAGCGCGGCGAACTTCGCCGAGTCGGCGTCGGTCATTGCGCCGACCAGTTCCCGAAGCCGCAGAAGGGCGTCCCGTTCGGTGGCGACGGCCGACTGGACCTCCTTCTTCTCCAAGGTCTTGATCCGTGTCTCGACGGTGGCCTTCAGTGCAGCGCGCGAGGAGAGGAAGGACTTGAGCAGGGTGTAGGGGAACAGCGGTACGTCGCTGACCGACTTCCGGCCGTCGGACGGCAGCCAGACCTCGGCCAGCTCCTCGAAGATCTTCTCCTCGGCCGGTGTGGCCGAGCAGTGGACCGATCGGGAGGG
Source organism: Kitasatospora sp. NPDC093806 (assembly GCF_040683335.1). NCBI lineage: Bacteria > Bacillati > Actinomycetota > Actinomycetes > Kitasatosporales > Streptomycetaceae > Kitasatospora > Kitasatospora sp. NPDC093806. The sequence continues at coordinate 15,161 of NZ_JBFBDO010000048.1, read as the reverse complement.
GCCGCGGTCCGCCCACTGCCCTTTCATCTGTTCGCGGACCTCTTGGCTGATTTTGGTGCGGCGGATGAAGAGGTGCTCGATGTCCTCGGCCCGGTAGTTCTCCGGGTCGCGGATCGCCGCGGGGTCGAGCAGGCCGATGAGCTCGGCGAAGGATTTCGCGTCGCCGTTGTGGGGGGTGGCGGAGGCGAGGATCAGGGCGTCCGTGCGGGGGGCCAGGATCTGGGCGAGCTGGTTGCGCAGTGAGCCGCGGTTGATCAGGTTGTGCGATTCGTCGATGACGACCGCGTCCCAGCTGATCCGCTCCAGGTGGTGCTTGTACTGGTCGGTGTTCTTCAGAGTGTCGATCGAGACGATCACACGCTTGAAGTAGGTGAAGGGGTTGCGGCCCGCCGGGATCTCGCGCTGGATCCGCTCGATGCCGACCGAGTCCAGCCGGATCAGCGGGATCGCGAAACGCGTCCACAGCTCGTGCTGGAACTGCTCCAGGACGTGCTGCGGGGTGACGACCAGGATGCGGTCCCCACGTCCGCGCCGGATCAGTTCGGCGAGGGTGAGTCCGATCTCCAGGGTCTTGCCGAGGCCCACCACGTCGGCGATCAGCATCCGGGGCCGCAGGTTGCGTCCGGACAGCGCGAGCTGGGCCGGGCGCTGCTGGTAGGGGAGGGTGTCCAACAGGAATGAGTCGGCCAGGGCGAGCCCGCGCTCGGACTGAGGAAGGGCGGTCCGTCGCAGCACGGCCTCCAGGAAGAGGCGGGAGCGGCGGAAGTTCGGTGAGTCGTCGGCAACGAGCTTCGTCTGCCGGGGGTCGACCAACTCGATCTGGTCCAGTGCAGTGAGAAATACCGCCTCCTGGTCGCGGACGAAGTCCGAGACACCGACCACCTCGACCCGGGCACCGTCGTGCTCGGTGAGCGAGCTGTTCCGTACGAGCCACACTTCGTCCCGAACGAAGACCTGCGCGCCTGCCGGATACGGGTCCTCCGTGGTCCCGGTCGGTTCGGCGCTGCTCAGCTCGGGGGTCACCGGTTGCCTCCTGTGTTCATCGTGCTGTGTGGTGGTCGCGGTCGTCCTCGCGAGACAGTGCACCAGGTGAAGAGCTTACGGCGAGTGCGAGGAGAGGATCGGGCCTCGGTCAGAACGGGGCCTTGGCCGCGTAGACCTCGCGCAGCTGTTTGGCTGTGCGACGGGCCTGCAGGGATCGCCGGGACGCGCGAGGCGCTGATGCCGAGGTCGGGTCGGGCACCGGTCCAGGCGTGTCGGCGGGCGCGGCTGCTACCGCGGGGACGTCCTTGAGTGTCGGTGTGTAGCCGGGGCTCTTGTCCGGTGCGGGCCCCGGCGGCGGGACGACGGCCGGCGCGGGGGAGGAACCGGCAGGTGCTGGGGGCAGCACTGTGGTTGCATCGGCCGCGCCCGGGGCGGGGGCCTGAACGGCTTGGGCCGGCGCCCCGGTCCCGGGAGTCGGATGCGCTGCGGTCAGGGCTGTCAGCCGTCGGCGGGCCTGGGCGACCTTGAGGCCCTGGGCCTCGATGACGGCGCGGAACTCCTTGACCACGGACGGCAGGGACGGCCGGTCCTTGGCCTCGTGGGCCAGCATCGAGGCCAAGATCGGGGACAGCTCGGTCGGGACGCCGACCAGGTCCGGGGATGTGTCCGGATCGGTGACCATGTGGAAGAGCACATGGACATTGGCCGCCTGGTACGGGTACCGGCCGGTCAGCGCGAAGAGGAGGACCGCGCCCAGCGCGTACGCGTCGACCGCCTCCGTGAGCGGCTTCACACCGTTGGCCTGTTCCGGTGCCATGCACATGGGAGTGCCGACGACCGTGTTCGGGGCGGTGAGCGATGAACCCGACTCGGCGAACACCGCGAGGCCGAAATCGATGATCTTGGGGCCGTTGGGCCCCAGCAGGACATTCGCCGGCTTGAGGTCCCGGTGCAGCAGCCCTTGTTTGTGTACCAGGGTAAGGGCCTCGGCGAGAGTCGCACCGAGCGAGGCCACCAGGACGGCGGGGAGCGGGCCGTAGGCGTCCACGTGCCTTCGGAGATCGGCGCCCTCCACATACTCCGTGGCCAGCCACGGTGGTTCCGCCTCGGGATCCGCGTCAAGGAAGGCCGCGACCCGGTTTCCCCAGACGGTCTTGAGGACCTCGATCTCCTGGGCGAAGCGCATCCGGGTCTCCGAATCGACCAGGGACGGCTTGATCACCTTGACCGCGGCCTGTTCTCCGCCAGGGGACTCGCCCAGGTACACCTGGCCCATGCCCCCCTGCCCGATCCGGGCGAGGAGTTCGAAGCCACCGATCTCGGGCGGGTCCTCGGGGCTCAGGGGAGTCGTCGTGTGCACGCCCATCCTCGTCATGGTGCTGATCGGAGATATCTTGTGGCCACCGTAGTGGACCTTGTTTGCTCAAGCGGGTGGATCGGGAGGTGCGGTTTCGTGGCCGGCAGCTCGGCGCGGCTCACATGGCGCACCTGGTGCGAAGCATGCGGAGCGTTGCCCGTCGCATGCACGAGGTGACCCTCAGCGGGATCGCCGTCGCTGTCGCACAGTGCCTCCTGGAGGGCGACAGTGATGAAGTCCTCGAACAGCTTGTTCATGTCGAGCAGGAAGCCGCTGGTGCGGACGTCGCCTGTGGGGTGCTCCACCGACCTGCCGTGCAGGATGGCAGCGGCGAGGTGTAGCGCCGGTTGGTAATGGGCATCGAGTCGTGACGGTTTCCAGTCGGGCAGCGGCTGACCAGGCACCAGGCGGGCTGCTTCCGTCAACCGTGCGTGCTGGTGCAGCAGCCGGTGGCACACGGCTGGGTCGACGCCTGGCCAACGCGGCAGGCGCTCGGTGGCGGCGCGGAGCAGGCGGTTCTCGGTCGTGTCGACGGTGAACTCGTCGTACGTGATCTCCAACGGGAGCATCGTGCCGTGACGGCGGCGGATCTGGTCGCCCCCGCGGATGCGGCCCCGTGCGACCGGGCTGCTCTCGTCAGTGGCCCGGTAGCCCTTGAGTGTTCCTCTGCGGAGGGTGATGCGGAGGAGATGCTCGAACGTGTGGGCAATGGCAGGCAGTAATTCATTCTGCTCGGCCCGCTTCACCGCGTCGTCTCGCCGTCCCCTGGGGTCGAGGGCGTAGCCGGCCAGAAGAGCCGTGTGATCCGTCGCTTGGGGGTGATGCGTAGGACTGTGGGTGTGCGTGGAGCAGGTTGCTCGGTACCTGACCGGGGTGGCCAGTCAGATGGTGGAGCAGGGCTTCGTGGACGGGGTGTTTACGGCCGCCGCGCTGGAGGAAGCCCATTTTGCCTGTGACCTGTGGCTGCGTTGCCTCGCCGAACGGTGCAGAGACCTCCAGTAGCCTTGGCTGATCCGTTGATGAGATCGGGTAAGGGCGGAGTTGCTGGGGCAGGTTTGTGGAGCCAGTGGGCCGGCCACGGTCGGGGTTGGGCCTTGGCTCGGGTCCCGGCGTGACCGTCGCGCGGTGGCCGGTCAGTGAGTGGTCCCCTCCGGGGTGTGGAGGTCGGTGGGGCGGGTCGCGGCGGGGAGCAGGGCGCGCAGGGCGTGGGCGGTGGTGGCGGCGGGCAGGGCGGGTTGGGGGTGGTCGAGGACCTGTTCGGGCAGGGCGGGGACGTGGACGAAGCCGCCGCGGGTGGTGGGGCGTTCGGTGGCGAGCAGGTGCATCAGGGCGTAGAAGACGTGGTTGCAGACGAAGGTCCCGGCGCTGTGGGAGAGCGAGGCCGGCAGGCCGGCCGCCCGGACGGCGGCCACGCACGCCTTGACCGGCAGGGTGGCGAAGTAGGCGGTGGGGCCGCCGGGGACGACGGGCCGGTCGATCGGCTGCCGGCCCGCGTTGTCCGGGATCCGGGCGTCGTCGAGGTTGACGGCTGTCCGCTCGACGGTGATGTCGGGGCGGCCGGTGGCCTGGCCGAGGCAGACCACCAGGTCGGGGTCGGTGTCGCGGACCGCCGCGCGGAGTTCGTCGGCCGCCCGGTCGAAGACGCAGCTCAGTCGGACGGGGGTGACGTGCAGTCCCTCGGGCGGTCGGTCGGCGACGAGGCGGGCGACCTCCCAGGACGGGTTGAGGGTGGCACCGTCGAACGGTTCGAAGCCGGTGAGCAGGACCCGGGTCATGGGTGGGGAGGGCCTTTCCGGTCAGAAGGCGAAGAGCGCCATGATGGCGATGTTGCACACCAGCAGGGCGCCCGCGGTGGGGAGTTGGGCCTTGATCGGCCCGTACTGGTCCTTGAGTTCGAGCAGGGCGGCCGGGACCAGGTTGTAGTTGGCGGCCATCGGGGTGACGAGGGTGCCGCAGAAGCCGGCCAGCATGCCCACGGCCAGGACGACCGCCGGGTTGCCGTGTTCCTGGGCGATCAGGACGGGCCAGCCGATGGCGGCGGTCATGACGGGGAAGGCGGCGAAGGCGTTGCCCATGATGATGGTGAACAGGGCCATGCCGAGGCAGTACACCGCCACCGCCGCGTACGGGTTGCCGTCGGGCAGGAAGTGCGTGGTGATCCTGCCGACCTGGGTGCCGACCCCGGCGGCCTGGAAGATCGAGCCGAGCACGGCGAGGAGTTGGGGCAGCAGGAGGGTCCAGCCCATGGCCTCCACCAGGGTGCGGCCGGCGTGCAGAGCGGTGACGGGGTTGCGCTCGCGGGTGAGGACGAGGCCGACGGCCAGGGCGACGAGCGTGCCGATGCCGAGTCCGAGCAGGGCCTCGCCGCCGGACGGGAGCAGCAGGCTGTCGCCGATGTGCACGCCCTTGAGGAGGGTGGCGCAGATCAGGGCGACCAGCGGCAGGGTCAGGGCGGGGATGAACAGCCGGCTGCCGAGGCGGGCGGCGGAGGCGGCGCGCTGTTCGGGGGTGGTCGTCCTGGGGGTGCCGCGGCCGGTGAAGCCGAGGCCGCCGAGACAGATCATGGCCAGCACGGCCACTCCCAGGGGCGCGGCGGGCGCGGTCTTGTCGGCGACGTACGTGCCGTAGACGAAGCTCGCGCCGAACAGGCCCCAGAAGGCGGCGCTGCCGAACCGCTTGGGGTTGCTGCGGTCGGCCGCCATCTGCGCGGCCATCGTGAGGAAGACGGCGCCGACGAGCCAGTACAGCCATTCGACCTTGATCACTTGCTCTCCTCCGGGGTGCGGGAGCCGGCGGGGGCGGCAGGGGCGGCAGGGGCGGCGGGGGTGAGGGCCGGGTCGTCGGACGTGGCGGGCGCGGCGGCCTGGTCCCGGGCGAGGACGGCGTCCAGGCGCAGCAGGCGCAGACCGTGGATGACGGTGGCGCAGATCGCGGTCGGGATGGCCCACAGCGCGAGCTGCACCGGCTCCAGGCTGGTGTGGTAGGTCGCGTTGACGAAGCCGGTGATCAGCAGGACCGAGCCGATGGCGAGGAAGCAGTCCTCGCCGAAGAACAGGCCGACGGTGTCGGCGCTGGCGGCGAAGGAGCGCAGGCGTTCGCGGGCCCGCTCGGTGAGGGTGCCGTGGCGGCGCTCGACGGCGGCCTCCGCCATCGGCACGATCATCGGCCGCACCGCCTGGGCCTGGCCGCCGAGCGCGGTGATCCCGAGGGCGGCGGCGAGCTGGCGGACCACCATGTAGGCCGCGAGCACCCGGCCCGCGCTGATCCTGGCGAGCCGGTTCATCAGGGTGCGGGCCTGGTCCTGCAGGCCGTGGCGTTCGACCAGGCCGATGACCGGCAGGGTGACGGCGAACAGGGTCACCGAGCGGCTGGAGGCGAAGCCCGTCCCGAACGCCTCCAGGACCTTCAGCGGGCTCATCCCGCCCAGCAGGCCGGTGGCGACGCCGGCGGTGCCGACGACGAGGAGCGGACTTCGTCGGGTGGCGAATCCGGCCACCACGATGAGGATGCCGACAAGAACGATCATGTTCCTGGCCGCCTTTCGGAGGGGTCCACGCCGTGCGCGCGGTGTTCTGCGACGTCACGGGCGGGGGAGGAACCGGCCTGATGGGCCGCTACCTCACAGGGGATTGCCGAGAGGGTAGGGGATTGTGGAACAATCCGACAAGAGTTCCGACAGGGTTCGGTCCTGACGGGACGTAGGGCGTCAGGAGGCAGGACTTGACCGGGGTTTTCGACGCACTCGCGGCCGACCGGGGCCGGCTCGAACGCGCCAGCGCCGCCCAGCGGGTGGCCGAGGTGCTGCGCGAGCACATCACCGAGGGCCGGCTCGCCCCCGGAACGCGGCTGTCGGAGGAGGCGCTGGGCGACGCGCTCGCGGTGTCGCGCAACACGCTCCGCGAGGCGTTCCGGCAGCTGGCCGACCAGCGCCTGGTCGTCCACGAGATGAACCGCGGGGTGTTCGTCCGGATCCTCGAACCGGCGGACGTCGTCGACATCTACATCCTGCGGCTGGCCCTGGAGATGGCCGGCGTGCGGGCGCTGCGCAGCGCGGCGCCGGAGCGCCTGGCCGCGGTGCGGGCCGCGCTGATGCGGGCGGAGGCCGCCGAACTGCTGGACGACTGGGCCGCCGTCGGCACCGCCGACCTGCACTTCCACCAGGCCGTCGCCGGGCTGGCCGGCAGCGGGCGGATCGACGAGTGCATGGCGCGGCTGATGGCCGAACTGCGGCTGGCCTTCGCCGCCGTCCCGTCCGCGCGCGGGCTGCACGAACCGTTCCTGCGCCGCAACCAGACGCTCGCCGGGCTGCTGGAGTCCGGCGAGATCGACGACGCCGAGGTCGAGTTGACCGGGTACCTGGACGACGCGCGCGCGGTGATCGTCCAGGCGATGACGGAGCGCGGGCGGTCCGGCCCGGGTGGCGGGTACCTCCCTGGGGGTGGGCAGTGACCGCCCAGGAGCCGGCCCCGGAGCCGGTGATCGATCTGAACGCCGACCTCGGTGAGGGCTTCGGGCGCTGGACGCTGACCGACGACGAGGCGCTGCTGTCCGTCGTCACCAGCGCCAACGTCGCCTGCGGCTTCCACGCCGGGGACCCGTCCACCATGCGCCGGGTCTGCGCCCTCGCCGCCGAGCGCGGCGTCCGGATCGGCGCCCAGGTCTCCTACCGCGACCTGGCCGGCTTCGGGCGGCGCGCGATGGACGTCCCCCCGGACGAGCTGGCCGACGAAGTCGCCTACCAGATCGGCGCGTTGCAGGTGTTCGCGCGTGCCGCCGGCGCCGAGGTCGACTACGTCAAGCCGCACGGCGCGCTGTACAACCGCACGGTGCACGACGAGGAGCAGGCCGAAGCGGTGGTGCGCGGCATCCGGCTGGCCCTCCCCGGCGCACCAGGCACACCGGGGCCACCGGGCCCGCCGGTGCTCGGGCTCCCCGGTTCGCGGCTGCACGAGGCGGCCCGGCGGGCCGGACTGCCGGTGGTCGCCGAGGCGTTCGGCGACCGCGCCTACACCCCGGAGGGCGCGCTGCTCTCCCGCCGGGAGCCGGGCGCGGTCGTCCACGACCCCGACGCCGTGGTCCGCCGCTCGGTCGGCATCGCCCGCGACGGCCTGGTCACCGCGCACACCGGCGACCGGATCCGGCTGCGCGCCCGCTCGCTGTGCCTGCACGGCGACACCCCCGGCGCCGCGGACAACGCCCGCCGCGTCCGGACGGCGCTGCGCGCGGCCGGGGTGCGCGTCGAGGCGTTCACATGAGAGTGCTGCGGGTCGGCCCGCACGCCCTGCTGGTCGAACTCGCCGACGCCGGCCGGACCGCCGCCCTGCACGCCGAACTCCTGCGCAGACGCGCGTCGTTCGGGCTGCCGCCGGTGGCCGAGATCGTCCCGGCCGAGCGGACCGTGCTGCTCGACGGGGTCGCGGACCCGCCCGCGCTGGCCGCCGAACTGGCCGGCTGGCGGGTGCCGCCCGCCCCGGAACCGTCCGGTCCGGTGGTGACCGTCCCGGTCCGCTACGACGGCGCGGACCTCGCGGAGGTCGCCGCGCTCTGGGGCGTCGCGGCGGACGCCGTCGCGCGCATCCACGCCGCGACCGAGTTCCGGGTCGCCTTCAACGGGTTCGCCCCCGGCTTCGGCTACCTCACCGGCCTCGCCGAGCGGTACCACGTCCCCCGGCGGGCGGAGCCCCGCAGCGCCGTCCCGGCCGGCTCGGTCGCCCTGGCCGGCCCGTACACCGGTGTCTACCCGCGCTCGTCCCCGGGCGGCTGGCAGCTGATCGGCCGCACCGACGCCGCACTGTGGGACGCCGCGCGCGAGCCCGCGGCCCTGTTCGCCCCGGGGACGCGGGTGCGGTTCGTCATCGCGGACGCGTGAGCGCGGACACGTGATCGTGGAAGCGTGGCCGGGGAAACGTGGCCGGGGAAGCGTGATCGGGAAAGCGTGAGCGGAGGAGCATGATCGGGGAAGCCCTGACCGAATCGGCGAGCGGAGCAGCAGTGACCGGAGCGGACGTACCCGGGCGGGACGGTCCCGGAGGAGCCGTGACCGTCCTCGGCGCGGGCCTGCTGACGACCGTCCAGGACCTCGGCCGCCCGGGGCACGCCCACCTCGGCGTGCCGTGCTCCGGCGCGCTCGACCGGCCGTCCCACCGGCTGGCCAACCGGCTGGTCGGCAACCCCGCCGGGGCGGCCGCCCTGGAGACCACGGTGCTCGGCTGCGCCGTCCGCGCGGACCGGCCGGTGACGGTGGCCGTGACCGGGGCGCCCTGCGCCGTCCGGGTGGACGGCCGGCCCGCCGCCTGGGGAGCGCCGGTCCGGCTGCCCGCCGGGGCGCGGCTCGACGTCGGCCCCGCGACCCGGGGGGTGCGCAGCTACCTCGCCTTCGCGGGCGGGATCGCCGCCGACCCGGTCCTCGGCAGCCGTTCGACCGACCTGCTCTCCGGGCTGGGCCCCGCGCCGCTGTCCGCCGGGGACCGGCTGCCGCTCGGCGTCCCGGCGGGCCCGACGGCCGGGGCGGACGTGCTGCCCTGGGCGGCCCCGCCGACCCGGCTGGTGCTGCCGCTGCTGCTCGGCCCGCGCGACGACTGGTTCACCGCCGGGGCCCTCGACTCCCTCGCGCGCGCCGCCTACCGCGTCTCGACGACCAGCAACCGGATCGGCCTGCGGCTGGACGGCCCGCCGCTGGAGCGCGCCCGGGCGGGCGAACTGCCCAGCGAGGGGATGGTGTTGGGCGCCGTCCAGGTGCCGCCCGACGGGCGCCCGGTGGTGTTCCTCGCCGACCACCCGACCACCGGCGGCTACCCGGTCATCGGCGTGGTCCCCGCCGCGGCGCTGGCCGCCGCCGCCCAGGCGGCCCCGGGGACGCCGGTCCGCTTCGCCCCCGTCCGGCCGCGCTGACGGGCGGCGGCGCGGCGGGGCGGGCGCGCTTCCGGCCGGACGGGCCCGCGCCGTCCCGCTGACGCGACGTCTATCACTTGTCTACCGGGGATTCCTACGGTCGGGCCTTCGGCAAGTCCCGCCCTGCTCAGAAGGATTCCCAATGATCGACCCGGCCGCGCCGTCGCGCGGTGAAACACCCCGGACCGACACCGCCTGGATCGGCGACGATCCGCGCTTCACCGAACTGCGAGCCGCCTACCGCAGGTTCGTCTTCCCGGTGACGGCGGCGTTCCTGCTCTGGTTCCTGGCGTACGTCCTCTGCTCGGCCTACGCCCGCGGCTTCATGGCGACCAAGGTCGTCGGCAACGTCAACGTCGCCCTGGTCTTCGGACTGCTGCAGTTCGTCTCGACCTTCGGCATCGCCCTGGCCTACGGCCGGTTCGCCGCCCGGCGGCTGGACCCGCTGGCCGAGGCCCTGCGCGCCACGGCGGCGGCCCAGGCTCCGACCGCCCGCGCCACCGACCAGGAACCGACGGAGACCCAGGCATGACCCACCACCTTCCCCTCCCGCTCGCCACAGCGGCACAGTCCGCCTCCGCCTCGAACAAGGGCCTGACCGTCGGCCTGTTCATCGCCCTGGTGGCGGTGACCCTCGTCATCACCCTGCTCGCCCGGCGGAGCACCCGGGGCACCGGCGGCTTCTACACCGGCGGCGGCCAGTTCTCCGCGCTGCAGAACGGGATCGCGATCTCGGGCGACTACCTGTCCGCGGCCTCCTTCCTCGGCATCGCCGGGATCATCGCGCTCTCCGGCTACGACGGCTTCCTCTACTCGATCGGCTTCCTGGTCGCCTGGCTGGTCGCCCTGCTGATGGTCGCCGAACTGCTGCGCAACACCGGGCGGTTCACCATGGCCGACGTGCTGGCCGCGCGGCTGCGCAGCGGGCCGATGCGGACCGCCGCCGGGGTGTCGACCATCGTGGTCTCGGTCTTCTACCTGATCGCGCAGATGGTCGGCGCGGCGACCATCGTCGGGCAGCTGCTCGACGTCAAGGGCGCCTCCGCGCAGATCTGGACCATCGCCGGGGTTGGCGCCCTGATGATCGTCTACGTCGTGGTCGGCGGGATGAAGGGCACCACCTGGGTGCAGATCGTCAAGGCGGTGCTGCTGATCGCCGGCGCGGCCACGATGACCCTGTGGGTCCTGGCGAAGTACGGGTTCGACCTCAGCCACCTGCTCGGGGACGCCGCCGCGGCGTCCAAGAAGGGCGACGCGTTCCTCCAGCCCGGCCTGAAGTACGGGGCGACCGACGGCTGGTCGAAGCTCGACCTGGTCAGCCTCGGCACCGCGCTGGTACTGGGCACCGCGGCGCTCCCGCACGTACTGGTCCGCTTCTACACCGTCCCGACCGGCCGCGACGCGCGCAAGTCGGTGAACTGGGCGATCGGCATCATCGGGGTCTTCTACCTGATGACCCTGGTGCTCGGCTTCGGCGCGGCCGCGCTGGTCGGCACGGCGACGATCAAGGAGAAGGACCCGTCCGGCAACACTGCCGCCACCCTGCTGGCCGAACACCTCGGCGGCGGCGCGGGCAGCACCGGCGGCTCCCTGATGCTCGCCTTCATCGCGGCGGTGGCGTTCGCCACCATCCTCGCGGTGGTCGCCGGGCTCACTCTGACCTCGTCCTCCTCCTTCGCCCATGACCTGTACGCCAACGTCATCCGCAAGGGCCGGGCGACGGAGCAGCAGGAGGTGGTCACGGCGAAGGTCGCCGCCGTGGTCATCGGCGCGGTCGCGGTCGCCCTGTCGATCTTCGCCCGGGACCTCAACGTGGCCTTCCTGGTGGCGCTGGCCTTCGCCATCGCGGCCTCGGCCAACCTGCCGGCGATCTTGCTGACGCTGTTCTGGAAGCGCTTCACCACCTTCGGCGCCAAGTGCGGCATCTACGCGGGCCTGGTCGCCTCGATCGGCCTGGTGCTGCTCTCCCCGATCTGCTGGGGCGGCGCGAGCGACACCGTCCACGCGGTGAAGCTGACGGCCGCCCAGGCGAAGACCTGCGGGGTGGAGGCGTCCGACCAGCGGGTCGGCAACGCCACGGCGCTGTTCTCCTGCACCACCACCGCGCCGGTCCCGCTGCAGAACCCGGGCATCGTCTCGATCCCGGTCGGGTTCGCGGTCGCGGTCCTCGGCTCCCTGGCCGGCGGCCGCCGTCGCGGCCGCCGGACCGAGGAGGCCGACCGCCGCGCCTTCGCGGAGCTAGAGGTCCGCGCGCTCACCGGCGTGGGGCGGTGAACCGTGCGACCGGGCTCCAACCTCGACGAGTTCCTCGCCGACCTCGCGCGCTACGCCGCCGCGGAGGTCCTGACCGCCCAGCTCACCGCGGACACCCTCCGCAAGTACCTGCGGGCCGGGCTGATCGTCCCGGCGGACCTGTGCGCCGGTGACGTCGACGGCTACGCGCAGCGGCTGCTGCACGCCGGACGGACGCACTCCGTGGTGGCCCTGACCTGGCTGCCCGGACAGTCCACCCCGATCCACGACCACATCTCCTGGTGCGTGTCGGGCGTGGTCGAGGGCGTCGAGGTGGACGAGGCGTACCGGCTGTGGCGGCTCCACGGGTCCGGCCGCCGGGTCCTGGTGCCCGAAGGCCGGACCACCTGCTCTCCGGGCCGGGTGCAGCTCCTGACCCCGCCCGACGAGGACATCCACCGGGTGTCCAACGGCGGCCCCGGCCGCGCCGTCTCCCTGCACGTCTACGGCGCGGACATCTCCCCGAACGGGGGCAGCTCGATCAACCGCGTCTTCGGCCACGAAGTCGTCGACACCCCACCACCCGGCGCCCGCCCCATCACCTGGCGCACCCCCGACCCCCTGCCCCGCTGACCCGCCGACCCCACCCCGACGGGCCGTCCACCCCGGACGGCCCGTCGCTCATGGGGGCCCGCAGGGCGGTTTCAAGGCCGCCACCGTGGCGAGCGGCGCCGGTCCACGCCCCTGACCAGGGGGTTCGCGTCGCCGTGGGTCCGGCCCGGGGGGCGGGGGCGGTTGTGAGGTGAGCCACCGTGCAGGGCGGTAGCGTTCTGTGGAGCTGGCATGTACGCTGCGTGTTGCTGGTTGAAAACCATGCGGGCCTGGTCGCCGCTCCGTGGGGGGAGTCACGTCCAGGCCCGGTCGCCGGCCAGGGGCCCGGTTGCGCTCGTGGGGGAGCTTCAACCGGGCCTGTCGGCCTGCTGTCATAAGGTATGCCCGGCCGGAGGGCGTTTCAGTCCACCAGCGGGGGAGGGAAGTTCGTGGGCGCGGGCGCGGGCCGGACGGTCGCGGTGCTGGGTGGGGGTGTCGCGGGGCTGACCGCGGCGATGGAACTGGCCGAGCGCGGGTACGCGGTGACGGTGGTGGAGCCGGCCGGGTGGGGTGGCAAGGCACGCAGCACCTCGGTGCCGGGGACCGGGACGCGGGGGCGGCTGGACCTTCCCGCGGAGCACGGGTTCCGGTTCTTCCCGGGGTTCTACCGCAGCCTGCCGGACACCATGCGGCGGATACCGTTCGAGCGGGACGGCCGGCGGCAGCGCGACGGCGTGCTCGGGAACCTGCGGGAGGCGCCGCAGTTCCTGTCGGCGCGGTCCGGGCGGGTGAACGAGGTGCTCAGCGAGGTGGCGCCGCTGTCGGGGCCGCGCACGCCGCTGCAGATCCTGTGGGCGCTGGGCGTCGGCCCGCGGCCGGGCCGCGGCCTCGACGAGGAACTGCTGTACTTCGCCAACCGCATGACGGTCTACCTCACCAGCAGCACCGAACGCCGCCTCGGCCAGTGGGAGCACACCTCGTGGTGGGACTTCACCGCCGCCGAGGGGGCCTCCGAGGAGTACCGCAAGACCTGCGTGGTGGGCCTGACCCGGACCGTCGTCGCGGCCCGCGCGGAGGTGGGGAGCGCCCACACGGTGGGCGGGTACCTGGAGGCGATGGCCCTCGGCTTCCTCGGTCGGGGCGAGTCCGCGCCCGCCGACCGGGTGCTCAACGCCCCCACCAGCACCGCCTGGATCGATCCGTGGACGGAGTACCTGACCGGCCTCGGCGTCCGCCTCGAACTCGGCTGGCGGGCCGAGCGCCTGGACGTCCGCGGCGGGCGCGTCCGGAAGGTGCTGCTGCGCGGACGACACGGCGGGCGCCGCGAGCTGACGGCCGACTGGTACGTCTGCGCGCTGCCCGTGCACCGGGTCGGCGCGCTGCTGGCACGGGGTCTGGCCGAGGCCGACCCGATCCACGCCGACCTGGCCGCGCTGCGCACCGACTGGATGGTCGGCCTGCAGTTCTACCTGACCGAGCCGACCCCGGTGGTCCGCGGCCACGCCCTCTACCCGGACTCGCCGTGGGCGCTGACCTCGGTCAGCCAGGCGCAGTTCTGGGACGTCGACTTCCGCGCCACCTACGGGGACGGCACGGTGGCGGACTGCCTGTCGGTGGACGTCTCCGACTGGGACACGCCGGGCGTCCGCTACGGCAAGCCGGCCCGGGAGTGCACCCGCGCCGAGGTGGCCGCCGAGGTGTGGGCGCAGCTCGGCGAAGCGCTCGACGACGGGCGGACGGCCGTCCTGCACCCCGGCCTGCTGCACTCCTGGCACCTGGACCCGGCGGTCACCGGGCTCGACGGGCCCGGCCCGGCCCGCAACGACGAACCGCTGCTGATCAACACCAAGGGCTCCTGGCAGCGGCGGCCCCGGGCGGCCACCGCCGCGGCGAACCTGTTCCTGGCCGGGGACTACGTCCGCTGCCCGGTCAACCTGGCCACCATGGAGGGCGCCGACCAGGGCGGGCGGCTGGCGGTGAACGCCCTGCTGCGGGCGGCCGGAGACCCGGCCGACCCGGCCGAGGTGTACCCGCTGTACGACCCGCCGGAGCTGCGCCGGCTCAAGGAGGTGGACGCCGAACTGTTCCGCCAGGGGCGGCCGCACATCCTCGACACACCGGCCCCGTGGGCGGACCGGCGGCCGGTCAGCGCGAACGCGTCCCGATGAGCTCGCGGACGGCGTGCAGGTCGAGCAGGGCCTCGGCGTCCGCGCCGGGCCGTTCGCCCAGTTCCGCGAGCCACCGCGCGGCGGACCGCAGATGGGTGTCGGCGCGCTCGCGCACCCAGCGGCGGCCGCCGGCCCGCGCCACCAGCTCCGCGAGCAGCGCGCCCTCCCCGGCCGGGTCCGGGCCGGGCGGGGCCGCGTAGCGGCGGGCCAGCTCCTCGCCGGCGGCGGTCCCGGACGCCAGCGCGGCCACCACCGGCGTCGACATCTTGCGCGCCCGCAGGTCCGCGAAGACCGGCTTCCCGGTGACCTCGCCGTCCCCCCAGATGCCCAGCAGGTCGTCCACCAACTGGAAGGCCATGCCCAGGTCCTGGCCGAAGGCGGCGAACCGCGCGGTGTCCGCTGGGCCGGCCCCGCCGTACAGGGCGCCGAGCCGGCCGGCGAGCGAGAACAGCGAGGCGGTCTTCCCGGCGACCATCTCCAGGCACTCCTCGACCCCGACCCGGGACCGCTGTTCGAACAGCACGTCCAGCCCCTCGCCGACCGCCAGCCGGATCAGGGTGTCCAGCAGCGCCTCGGCGGCCTCCGGGGCGAGCCGCGGATCGCCGCTCCCGCCCGAGAACGCCTCGAAGGCGAGCAGCAGCAGGGCGTCGGCCGCCCGGGTCGCGGAGGCCGCGCCGAACACCTGCCAGGCGGCCGCGCGGTGGCGGCGGACGGCGTCGCCGTCCAGCACGTCGTCGTACAGCAGCGAGAGGTTGTGCACCAGCTCCACGGCGGCGGCCGCCGGGACCGCCGCCGCCGGGTCCCCGCCGACGGCGCGCGCGGACAGCAGGGTCAGGGCGGCGCGCACGCACTTGCCGCCGTGGCGCCCGTCCGGCGCGGAACCGTCGGCCGGCCGGCCGAGATGGTAGGCGGCGAACCCCCCGCGCCGCCGGCCCAGC
>NZ_JBFBDO010000047.1:0-58705 GCF_040683335.1 Kitasatospora sp. NPDC093806 | reverse complement strand
CGTCGACCACGACCAGCTCACCCCGACCAGCGAGGTGGTGGAGACCGGCGAGCTGATGGTGTTCGCGGGGCGGGACTTCGTGATCACCGTGGGGCGCGGCGATGGTGTGCGCCGCCCTGGCCACGGCCGGCCGCACCTGGGTGCGCGGGCTGGAGCGCCCGCCGACCGCGCTGGCCCAGCGGGCCCTGCACGAGGCCAAGGTGGCGTCGGCGGCCGGCTGGGACGCCTGGCGCACCGAGCACCACTCGCCCAACTGACCCGGCGCCGAGCCGGAGCGACCCCGGCCGTTCACCCGCACGGGCGAACGGCCGGGAGATTGTCGCCCCGATCCCGCCCCGACCGAAGCCCGATCCGGCCCCCGCGCCGCCCGGCTACAGCCCGAGCGACTTGGCGACGATGCTGCGCATGACCTCGCTGGTCCCGCCGTAGATCCGGAACACCCGGTTGTCGGTGTAGAGCCGGGCGATCGGGTACTCCAGGATGTACCCGTAACCACCGTGCAGCTGAAGGCACTTGTCGATCACGACGGACGCCGACTCGGTGCAGAACAGCTTCGCCGCCGCCGCGTCGGCGACCGTCAGCTGCCCCTCCTGGTACAGCTCCAGCGCGCGGTCGACCATCGACTGCTGCGCCATCACCTGCGCCTCGCAGTCGGCCAGCGTGAACTTGGTGTTCTGGAACTCGGCGACGGCCTTGCCGAACACCTTGCGGTCCTTGACGTACTGCACCGCGAACCGGACCGCCGCCGCCGCGGCCGCGTACGCGCCGACCGCGATCGCCAGCCGCTCCTGGACCAGGTTGTGGGTCAGGTAGCCGAACGCCCGCCCCTCCTCGCCGAGCAGGTCCTCCACCGGCACCTTGACGTCGCTGAACGCCAGCTCGGCGGTGTCCGAGGTGCGCAGGCCGATCTTCTGCAGCTTGCGGCCGACGCTGTAGCCGGGGGAGGTGGTGTCCACGCAGAGGATGGAGAGCCCGGCCCGGCGGTTCTCCGGGTCGTACGGCGAGGTCCGGCAGACCACCAGCACGAGGTCGGCGAGGACGCCGCCGGTGATGAAGGTCTTGGCGCCGTTGAGGACGTAGTGGGTGCCGTCCTCGGAGAGCCGGGCGGTGGTGGTGATCCCGGCGAGGTCGGAGCCGGCGCCGGGCTCGGTCATCGCGATGGCGGTCATGAGGTCGCCGGAGACGAAGCCGGGCAGCCAGCGCCGCTTCTGCTCCTCGTCGGCGTACTCCAGCAGGTAGGGCAGCACGAGGCCGGTGTGCACCCCGGAGGAGCCGAAGCTGACGCCGGCCCGGGCGGTCTCCTCGGCGACCACCGCCTGGAACTTGAAGCCGCTCTCGCCCGCGCCGCCGTACTCCTCGGGCACCTCGATGCCGAAGACGCCGAGTTCGCCGAGCTTGCGGTAGAAGTCGCGGGGCGGGTGGCCCTCGGCCTCCCAGCTCTCGTAGACGGGGACGACCTCGTTGGCGATGAAGTCCCGGATGGTCTCCCGGAAGGCCTCGTGGTCCTCGGTGAACACGGTGCGGCGCACGACGGCGCTCCCTTCGCTGGGGCCTGACGCGGCGGGGCCGGACGGCCTGCTGATCGCCCCACAAGTTAATCGGCGGTAGCTTCGGCTGTCCAGGGTCCGACGGAGGGCTTCCGTCCTGTTGCCGACGGGCGGAGGGACGGGATCCGGAGGGCGTCAAGTGAATCCCTGCTAGCCTGCCGAACGGGTGTCGGTACGGCTGCCGCCACCGCGTTCGGAGCGGATCGGGGGAGGCGGGAGCGATGGTGGTGCGGCGTCCCCCCGCGCGGACCCGGCAGGCGCAGATCCTGGCCGTGGCCGCCGAACGCTTCCACCGCGGCGGCTACCACCAGGTCTCGATGACGGAGGTCGCCGCCGGGGTCGGCATCACCGCGCCCGCGCTCTACCGGCACTTCCGGGGCAAGCCCGAGCTGCTCGACCGCACCGTCCGGGTGGGCCTGGACGCGCTGGCCGAGGCGGTGCGCGGCGCGGACTCGACGGCCGGGCTCGCCGCCGCGCTGGCCGCCGTCGCGGTCGGCCACCGCCCGCTCGGCACCCTGGTGCAGCGCGACGCCCGGCTGCTGCCCCCGGACCGGCGGGCGGCGCTCCGCCGCGAACTGCGCGCCGACGTCGCCCGGATGGCCGCCGTGCTGCGCGCCGAACGCCCCGGGCTCGCCGCCGCCGACGCCGAGCTGATCTGCTGGTCGGCGCTCTCCGCGGGCGCCGGACTGTCCTACCAGTCGGCCGCCCCGCAGCCGCGCCGGGCCGAACGGCTGGTCCGCGAGCTGCTCACCGCGGTGTTCGCGGTCCGGCTGGACGGCGCCGCGCCCGATCCCGCCGCCCGGCCGGACGGCCCCGCCGGCGGACCGGGACCGCAGCCGCGCCGGGAGGAGCTGCTGTCGGCGGCCGTGCGGCTGTTCCACCGGCGCGGCTTCGACAACGTCAGCACCGACCGGCTCGGCGCCGCCGTGGGGATCGCCGGGCCGAGCGTGTACCGGCACTTCGACAGCAAGGCGCAGCTGCTGGCGGCCGCCCTGGTGCGCAGCCGGGAACGGCTCTGGCACGAGGTCGGGGGCGTGATCACCAGCGCGTCGGACGCGCCCGGCGGCGCGCCGGAGCGGACGCTGGCGGCGGGTCTGGCCGCGTACGTGGACTTCGCCCGGCGCAACGGCGACTACCTGGGCGTGATGCTGAGCGAGACCGAGCGGCTGGCCCCGCCGGACCGGCGGGCCGCGGTGGACTTCCGGCGGGACTTCCTGCGGGCGTGGGTGGAGCTGCTCGGCCGGGTCCGCCCGGAGGAGGACGCGGTGGCCGCCCGGATCCGGGTGCACGCGCTGTTCTCGCTGGTCAACGACGGGGTCCGGAACCGTCCGCACAGCGCCCGCCCGGATCTCGGCGACTGCCTGCTGCGGCTCGGCCGGGCGGTGCTGGGCCTGCCCGGCTGAGCCGTCCCGCGCCGGGGCGAGGGGCCCGGAACGGCGGGGGCCGGGTGCCCGCCCCGCGCTGGTGGGGCGGGCACCCGGCCGGGGATCGGCGGATGCGCTCAGGGGCGGAGCGTGCCTCAGCCGCCGAAGTGCGGGGCGATCAGGGCGGCGAGGTTGCCGTTGCCCTGCAGGGCGCCGACGTTGCCGTCGTTGCCGGCCACGGCCAGGCCGTTGTTCTGGTTGCTGGCGCCGGAGCCGGTGGCCGTCTGCTGGGTGGTGACCACGTTGCCGTGGACGTTGCCGATGATGTTGTTGGAGCCGGTGTTGCTCACCACGCTGCTGTTGGAGTGCTGGTCCGCGCCGGCGCCGTTGTCGGCGTGGGCGGTGCCGATGCCGGCGAGGAGGAACGCCCCGAGGGCGGTGACGGCGGCGGCTGCGCGGATACGGGACACGGTGGTCTCCCTGAGGGTGGGGTGCGAATGGTGGCGCGTTCCGGAGTGGCCGCTCCGCAGCGCCGTTGCCTGACGTCGCCCGACCAGCATTCACCAGCTGCGTGGACGAACTCCACCGAATGGGTGGCGATTCGCCCGATGGTGGGAACCGGATGATTGTCCGACCGGTGGCCGGATCGGGCGGTCCGCACGCCCCCCTCCAGGCGCTTCGCGGGCTCCCGCCGGGCGGTTCGAGGTCCTCTTGGTGAATGCTTTACTGTTTCATTGCCAAGAGTCGACCCTTCCGGCCCTCAGGAGTCCGCACCCGTGACCAGCCTCGCCCTCGGCCCGTCCTGGCTCGATCCGACCTACCTGATCTCCACCTTCGGGCTGATCGGCATCCTGGCCATCGTCTTCGCCGAGTCCGGTCTGCTGATCGGCTTCTTCCTCCCCGGGGACTCGCTGCTCTTCACCACCGGCCTGCTGGTGGCCGGCGGCACCTACCTGCACCAGCCGCTCTGGCTGGTCTGCACGCTGATCGTGGTCGCGGCGGTGGCCGGGGACCAGGTCGGCTACCTCTTCGGGCGCAAGGTCGGGCCGAGCCTGTTCCGGCGCCCCGACTCCCGGCTGTTCAAGCAGGAGAACGTGGAGAAGGCGGCCGCCTTCTTCGACCGGCACGGGCCGAAGGCGATCGTGCTGGCCCGCTTCGTGCCGATCGTCCGCACCTTCACCCCGATCGTCGCCGGGGTGAGCCGGATGAACTACCGCACCTTCGTCCTCTACAACGTGGTCGGCGGGGTGCTCTGGGGCGGCGGCGTCACCGTGCTCGGCTACTTCCTCGGGCAGATCCCGTTCGTCCGGGAGCACATCGAGGCGATCCTGGTCGGCATCGTGCTGCTCTCGGTGGTCCCGGTGGCCGTCGAACTGCTCCGCGCCCGCCGCTCCGGCCGGGCTGCGGCCAGCGCCGGCACCGCCGCCGCCGGCACCGCCACCGCCGCCGTCAGCGACCACCGCGAGGACACCCCGCCGGTCCCGGCCGGCGGCCGCCACCGCGTCCGCTGAGCCCGCCACCGCGTCCGCTGAGCCCGCCACCGCGCCCGCCGAGCCCGCCACCGCGCCGGGCCGGCGTCCGCGCGGGGCCGCGCCCGCCGTCACGTACATGTGCGTCCGGCAGTTCGATCAGGCAAGGTGTATCCGGAGATCGAACGGCGGCCCGGGGACCCGGCGCCGTCAGGGGTGGCAAGGAGCGGAAGTGCCTAAGCGGGGCCGGCCGGGCAGCGGAAAGAAGGCCAGGGGCGGCCGGGGCGGACGGGCGCAGCGCCAGCACCGTCCGGCGCCCGGCGGCCGGCCGGTCCACCCGTCCGACGCGCCGCCCACCGAGGGACTGCTCGGCCACCCCGCCCCGGTCGTCGAGCCGACCGTGGTGGTCCCGCTCGCCCCGCCCGTCCCCGAGACCAAGGGCCTGCTGAACCCCGAGCCCGAGCCCGCCGACGAACGGCCCGCCGACGAGCCGCCCGCCCCGGCGCACCGCCGCCGCTCGGTCGCCGAGGACACCCTCACCCCCGAGGAGTGGAAGGCCGCCGGCTACACCCCGCCGATGGGCACCCCCATCCCCGCCCTGATGCCCGGCGCCCCCGGCGAGGCGCCCTGGCCGGACCGGATGCGCACCCTGCTGCGCACCCCGATGTCCGAGCGCCCGTCCTTCGAGCGGACCGCCCGCGAGCTGCACCCCTCCGCCGGCCGCAACGTCCCGCGCATCCTCGACCTGACGCTCCGGATCGGCGAGCTGCTGCTCGCCAGCGGCGAGGCCGCCGAGGACGTCGAGGCGGCCATGCTCGGCATCGCGCACGCCTACCGGCTGGACCGCTGCGAGCCGCAGGTCACCTTCACCCTGATCGGCATCTCGCACCAGCCCTCGCTGGTCGAGCCGCCGATCACCGCCGACCGCGTGGTCCGCCGCCGCACCTCCGACTACACCCGGCTGAACGCGGTGTACGAGCTGGTCGCGGACATCACCGCCGAGCAGGTGAGCGTCAACGACGCCTACCGCCGGCTCGCGCTGATCCGCCGCAACCGGCACCCGTACCCGGCCTGGATGCTCGCCCTGAACACCGGTCTGCTGGCCGGCGCGGCCACCTTCCTGGTCGGCGGCCGGATCGACGACAAGGCCTGGCTGGTCTTCCTCAGCGCCTTCGTCGCGGCCGTGCTCGGCGACCGGCTGGCCTCGCTGATCGCCCGGCGCGGGCTGCCGGAGTTCTACCAGTTCGTGCTGGCCGCGATGCCGGCCGCCGCCTCGGGCATCGTGCTCTCCTTCAACGACCTGGGCCTGCGCGGCTCCGTGGTGATCACCGGTGGGCTGTTCGCCCTGCTGCCGGGACGCGCCCTGGTGGCCGCCGTCCAGGACGGTCTGACCGGCTTCTACATCACCGCCGCGGCCCGGCTGCTGGAGGTGATCTACCTGGTGGCGGGCATCGTCATCGGCGTGATGCTGATCCTCTACCTGGGGGTCGGCTTCCAGGCGAAGCTCCGTCCGGACGAGTCGCTGGTCGGCGTCAACTACCCGCCGGTCCAGATGGTCGCCGCGCTGGTGCTGACCCTCGCCTTCGCGATGCTGCTGCAGACCGACCGGCGCTCGCTCGCCCTGGTCACCCTGAACAGCGGCATCGGCTGGGCCAGCTACGGCGTGCTGGTCTACAACGCCGACGTCTCGCCGATCGTCGCGACCGGGGTGGCGGCCGGCCTGGTCGGCCTCTTCGGCCAGCTGATGGCGCGCTACCGCAACGGCTCCGCGCTGCCGTACGTGACCGCCGCGATCGGGCCGCTGATGCCCGGTTCGGCGCTCTACCTCGGCATGCTGTCGTTCGCCCAGGGACACTCCAACGGGGGCCTGGTCCAGATCACCCGGGCCGCCGCGATCGCCCTGGCCCTGGCGATCGGGGTGAACCTGGGGGGTGAGATCGCCCGGCTCTTCATGCGGCTCCCGGTCGGGGTCGAGCGTCCGTCGCTCGCCCCGGTGATCCCCCGTCGGGCGGCCAAGCGCACCCGCGGTTTCTGACGCCGACCGTTGGCCTCCGGGCCATGTCGCGGCAGACCGCACGCAGCACCAGGAACGAAGGTAAGACGCATGACCACACTGCTGGACGGCTACCGCGAGCACATCGTCGCCGCGCACAAGCAACCGCTGTTCCTGCTGCTGGTCGGGTTCATCACCTCCTTCGTCTTCATCCGGTTCAGCGTGCGGATGATCAGGGCCCAGGTGCGCTGGTGGCCCGGCAACGTGACCCCCGGCGGGCTGCACATCCACCACATGGTCTTCGGCCTGGGCTTCCTGCTGGTCGGCGGCATCGGGGTGTTCGCCACCTACGGCGGGCACCCGTGGATCGACGTCTTCGGGCTGCTCTTCGGCATCGGCTGCGGCCTGGTGCTGGACGAGTTCGCGCTGATCCTGCACCTGGACGACGTCTACTGGAGCGAGCAGGGCCGCAAGTCGGTGGACGCGGTGATCTTCGGCATCCTGTTCACCGGCCTGCTGCTGGTCGGGTACGTGCCGCTCGGCGTGGTGCCCGGCGAGGAGACCAGGTGGGGGCTGGTCACGGTGATCTCGGTGAACGCGCTGGCCTCGATCGTCACCCTGCTCAAGGGCAAGGTGTGGACCGGTCTGCTCGGCATCATGGTGCCCGGCATCTCCTGGATCGGCGCGATCCGGCTGGGGCGCCCGAGCAGCCCCTGGGCGCGCTGGCGGTACGCCACGCGCCCGCGCCGCCGGGCCCGCGCGCTCCGGCGCGAGCGCCGTCTGCACCGGCGGGCGGACAAGGCCCGTACCTGGCTTTTCGACCTGATCGCCGGGGCTCCCGACAAGGTCCCGGCCAACCATCCGGCCGCGCACCGGGTGGCCGAGCGGATGGCCGCCCGGGCCACCTCCCACCTGGACGCGCACGCCGCCCGGGCGCTGGCCCGCCGCTCGGCGCGGCTGGCCGACCGGCGGTCGGCGGCGGGCGCGGGGGAGCACCCGTCGGGGAGCCGGGCGGTCGCCGGGTACGGCGGTCCGGGCGGGTACGGCAGCCCGGCGGACCCGCCGGGGCGGCAGGTCCGGGCGGCCCGGCAGCGGCGGCGCACCGTCCGGGCCGGGCGCAGCCGGACCTACGCGGTCCGGCCGACGGGGGTGGCGCCCCGACCGGACCGCCACCGCTGGCTGCGGACCCACACGCGCCGGATCCGGCGCTAGGCGCTCTCCTGCCGAACTGGTTCGTATACCCTGGCAGCCCGACTGGAGTTGAGGCCTGGTCAGATCATCCGATGGTCACCCGGCCGGCGGTGCGGGCTTGAGGTGTGAAAGCCCTCCGGCTTGAGAACATGGCGGGCAGTGACCGTCTTGTCACGGAATGGGATGTTCTGCCGGAATCCGGTTCCGGTGGCGGCGGGTGCCGGATCGTTCCGCCCCCGCCACCACCGCCGTCGCCGGTGCGACCCGCACGACCCGTACGACCCGCGCTGCCCGCGCGACCCGTGCGGCCCGCGCGGCCGATCCCTCGTGACCGTCCGAAGGGATGAATCGTGGCGCGCAGGCTCCTGCCGACCCTCCTGTTGTCCCTCACCGCCCTGCTCGGGCTGCTCCCCGCCGCCACGGCCGCCCCGGTGCCGGGCCCGGCCGCCGCTCCGTCCCCCGCCGGCGGGTCCGGGCCGGGGGAGGAGGCGTACCCGTCCGCCGAGGAGATCGACCGGGCCCGGGCCGAGGCCGAACGCCGGGCCGGCTCGGTCGCCGCCATCGAGGCCGGGCTGACCGCCGCCAAGGCCGAGCTCGACCAGGCCGCCCGGACCGCCGAACAGGCCGTCGAGGCCTACAACGGTGCCCAGCTGGCCCTCACCCGGGCGCGCGCCGAGGAGTCTGCCGCCGCCGACCGGGCCGCCGCCGCTGAGGCCGAGCGGGCCGAGGCCGCCGAGGACGCCGCCCGGCTGGCCGCCGAAACGTACCGGCAGGGCACCACCGCCGAACTCTCCGCGATCAACGCCCTGCTCGGCGCCCGCGGCCCCCGCGAGGCCGGGGACCAGGCCGCGGTGGTCGGCGTCGCCAGCGACCGCACCCGGCAGATCCTCGACGCGGCGGTCTCCACGGCCGCCGCCGCGAGCCGGGCCTCCGCCGCCGCGCGGGCCGCCGCCGAGACCGCCGAACGGGCCGCCACCGCGGTCGGCGCGGCCCGGGAGCGGGCCGAGGCCCGGCTGACGGCCCAGCAGGACCAGGTCGTCGCGGTCGGCCTGCGGCGCGAGCGGCTGCTCGCCGAACTGGCCGCCGCCCGGCACACCACCGTCGAACTGGAGCGGCAGCGGCGCGAGGCGCTGGAGGCGATCGCCGCCCGGGAGGCCGAGGCGGCCGCCCGCGCGGCCGCGGAGAAGGCCGCGGCCGAACGCGAGGCGGCGGAGAAGGCGGCGGCGGAGAAGGCCGCCGCGGAGAGGGCGGCGGCGGAGAAGGCGGCCGCCGAACGGGCCGCCGCGGAAGCCGCCGCGGCCGCGAAGGCCGCCCCGCCCCCGCCCGGCCAGAGCGCCCCGGCGGCTCCGGCCGTCCGGCCCTGGTCGGCCGAGGACGCGGCCACCGCCGTGGCCTTCGCCCGCTCCAAGATCGGCCTGCCCTACGTCTGGGGCGGCGAGGGCCCGGGCGGCTACGACTGCTCCGGGCTGACCATGATGGCGTGGCGTCAGGGCGGCAGACGGCTCAACCACTTCGCCGCCGACCAGTACGCGCAGTCCACCCCGATCGGCTACCGCCAGCTCCGCCCCGGCGACCTGGTCTTCTGGAGCTCCACCGGCCGCGCCGCCGACATCCACCACGTCGGCCTCTACATCGGCGACGACCAGATGATCGAGGCGCCCCGGGCGGGCATGCCGATCAAGCAGGCCAGTCTCTGGATCATGGGCACCCCCGACTTCTACGCCCGCCCGTGAGCGCCGGGCCGCCGGGCCGCCGTCTGCCGGCCGCCGGCCGCCGCCGGGGGCGGGGTCGGGTCAGCGGCCGCCGGTCAGGGCCTGGTAGCGGTGGAAGGCCTCGCGGGCGTCCGGCACGAAGGACTCCGCGCGGACGGCCTCGCGCAGCTCCGCCCCGGTGAGCCAGGCGTGCCAGGCGATCTCCGCCGGGTCCGGGGTGACGGCCCCGTCCACCGTGGCCTCGTGGAGGCCGAGCCAGTAGGGGCTGATCGCGCCCCGGCAGAGGAACTTGAACACGAACCGGGCCCGCGCGCGGACCCCGAGCTCCTCGGCGAGCTCCCGGGCGGCCGCCGCCTCGTAGGACTCGCCGACGTCCACGGCGCCGCCGACCAGCCAGTTGTACTGCCCGGGGAAGCGGGAGACGCCGTCGGGGCGCCGGTGCACCAGGAACCGTCCGGCGGGATCGCGGCAGACCACCGTCGCGATCCGGTGCGGCCACCCGTTGCGGATGGCCTCGCCGCGGTCCACGACCGCCACCACGCGGTCCCGTTCGTCGACCCGCTCGACCCGCTCGACCCGCTCGCCCTGTTCTCCTGTCACTCCCATGGCCCCCACGATGCCACCGGGCGCGGCCGGAATAATTCGGATGACCCCGTCGAAATGCCGTCGTACGGTGAGCGAATGGGCAACGAAACGTACGGCCAGGCCGGTGAGCCGGGCCGTGGCCGGTCGACGGAGCAGGCCGGTGGGATCGAGATCCGCGCGGTCGGCGAGGACGAGGTCGAGGCCTGGGACCGGGCGCTCGCCGTCGGCTTCCTGCGCCCGCACGTGGGCCGGGCGACGGACTACCGCCGCCGGCAGTGGGAGCCCGGCCGGATGCTCGCGGCGGTGGACGACGGCCGGTTCGTCGCCACCTACCGCAGCTTCGACACCGAGCTGACGGTGCCCGGCGGCGCCGTGGTCACGGCCGACGCGATCACCGCCGTCACCGTCACCTCCACCCACCGGCGGCGCGGACTGCTCCGCCGGATGATGACCGGGGACCTCACGGCCGCCCGGGAGCGCGGCGCCGCGGTCGCCATCCTGATCGCCGCCGAGTACAACATCTACGGCCGGTTCGGCTTCGGCCCGGCCACCCGCGGCCACGGCTGGAACATCGACCTGCTCCGGGCCGGCGGCCTGCGCGCCGACCTGCCCACCGTGCCCGGCGGGCGGATCGACTTCGTCGGAATGGACGAACTGCGCAAGGTCGGCCCCGAGCTGCACGACCGCTGGCGGCTCACCCAGCCGGGCTCGATCGGCCGCGACGAGGTGCTGTGGCAGCGCCTCACCGGCGAGATCGAGGTCCCGGGCTTCGAGTGGAAGGAGCCCTTCGCGGCCGTCCACCGGGACGCCGAGGGCACGCCCACCGGCCTGGTCGTCTACAAGGTCGACGACGCCTGGGACGGCTCCTACCCGAACTGCACGCTCACCGTCCTCGACTTCCTCGCCCTGGACCGGGCGACCGCCGCCGAGCTGTGGCGGCTCGTCCTCTCGATCGACTGGGTGCGCAAGGTCGTGGCGGAGAACGTCGGCCCGGACGACCCGCTGCCGCTGCTACTGAACGACCCGCGCGCCGCCACCCCGTACGTCGACAACGCCGACTTCATCTGGCTGCGCGTGCTGGACGTCGAGGCCGCCTTCAACGCCCGCACCTACGGCGCGCCCGGCCGGGTGGTGCTGGAGGTCGAGGACGCCGGGGGCTTCGCCGCCGGCCGCTGGGCGATCGAGGTCGCCGAGGACGGCACCGGCCGCTGCACCCGGACCACCGACGAGGCCGACCTGGCCCTGGACGCCTCGGTGCTGGGCTCGCTCTACCTGGCCGGCGAGACGCTGCCCCGCCTGGCGGCGGCCGGCCTGGTCACCGAACTGCGCCCCGGCGCGGTGGCCGCCGCGGACCTGCGGCTGCGCACCCCGCTGCTCTCCTGGAGCATCGACGGCTTCTGAGCCGGCCCGGTCCCGAAGGCCGGTCCGCATCGTGCGGGCCGGCCTTCGGCGTGCCCGGCGCCTGCCCGGCCGCTACTGGGCCGCTGCTCGGCTGCTACTTGGCCGCGCTCTTGCCGATGGTGGGCAGGATGAAGTCCTGGATCAGGCCCTTGGCGTCGCGGACGATCGGGCGGAACACCCGGTAGCGCGAGAGGTTGATGATCCGGGCGACCATCGGGGTGGAGCGGCGGACGTACTCGCGGGTGCGCTCGGTGTCCGGGGTGTGGTCGAAGACCCAGTAGAGCACCACGATCATCAGGTTGAGCCAGAGCAGGTCGGGGAGCAGTTCGGCGAGTTCGGCGTCCAGCTTCGGGGCGAGCTCGGAGCCGGTCAGCACCTCGCGGAAGAGTTCGACGGCGGTGGCCCGGGCCGGGTGGGACTCGTTGGAGAACGGGCTCAGCGAGCTGTTCGGGTCGGCGGCGGTGCGGAAGAACTGGGCGGCGAACTCGTGGTACGGGGCCGCGCAGTCGATCCAGGCGGTGACGGCGATCTCCAGGCGCTCGGCGAAGTCCTTGGTGCCGGCCATCCGGCGGCGGGCCTCGGCGGCGTGCTCGTACGTCATCCCGTCGTAGAACCCCTGGATGAGGAATTCCTTCGAGGAGAAGTAGTAGTAGGCGTTGCCGACCGAGACGCCCGCCTCGGCGGCGATGGCGCGCATGGTGGTCTTCTCGTAGCCGCGCTCCTGGAAGAGCCGCATCGCGGTCTCCAGGATCAGGGCCCGGGTCTGCTCGCTCTTGTCCGTCTTCGGCTGCGCGCGGCTGCCACGCGGCTCGGCGGCGCCGCCGCCCGTGCCGGGCGTGCCACTCGTGCCGCTCGTCGTGCTCGTGCCGTTCGTCGCTGCCAGGTCGTCCACGGCCCCGAGCCTAGCCGGATCGGCAGGGCCCCGAGCCTGGCCCGATCGGCTCAGTCCCAGGCGGTGTCGGCGCGTACGGCACCGGATGCCCCCTCCGCATCCGGTGCCGACGCTCCGCCCTCGTGCATTTCGAACGTGTTCAAAAGCATGGGAGTGACTGTAGAGGGAAGGGTTGAACATGTTCAAGCCGGATGAGAGGGTCGTCCCATGATCACCACCATCCGGCCGGGCACCGTACGGGACGCCGCCGCCGTCGCGGAGCTGCACGCCGCCAGCTGGCGCACCGCCTACACCGGCATCGTCCCCGAGGACGCGCTCGGCGACGGGCTGGCCGCCGAACGGCGCGAGATCTGGGAGCTGCGGCTGGCCGTCGACTACGGCGGGCCGGAGCACACCCCCGAGCTGCTGATCGCCGAACGGGCGGGCGAGACCGTCGGGTTCGCCTACCTGGTCCCGCAGCCGGACGGCCGGGTGCTGCTCGACAACCTGCACGTCCGCCCCGGTCTGACCGGCGCCGGGATCGGCCGTGGGCTGCTGGACGCGGCCTGCGCCCATGTCGCCCGTCGGCACCCCGGAGCCGACCTCTACCTGGAGGTCCTGCGGGCCAACACCCGGGCGATCGCCTTCTACGAACGCGCGGGCGGCCGTCGCACCGCCGCCCGGGACGGCGTCTTCCCCGGCGGCTACACACTGCCCGAGTACGAGTACACCTGGACCGCGGCGGAACTCGCGGCCCTGTAGCGCCTCAGTCGTGGTCGTAGACCGTCACCGGCACCCCCCGTTCCGCCAACCGGGCCGTCACCAGCGGCTCCACCGAGGACCAGCGCCCGCCCGCCAGGCCGCAGCCGATCCTCGGCATGTGCACGGACGCGCCCAGGTCGAGCGCGTGGCCGCCCAGGGTGGCCAGCGCGGTGTCGATCGCGGGGTACCGCACCGGCGGGCCGGACGAGCGGCCGGTCCGGATGCCGCGCTGCCCGACCAGGTTGGCCACCCAGAGGTACTTCTCGACCCGCACCAACTGCACCGCGCCCAGCCCGAAGTCGTTCCCCGCGCGCTCCCGGTGCCACCGCCGGTAGGCCGCCTCCGGCTCGGCCCACCGCTTCGACAGGGCCAGGACGAACCCCTTCCCCCAGCCCGCTGCTAATCGCCCGCTCGCCTCCGGGCGCTCCGACCCGGTGCCGACGGTCGGCGCTCCGGCGCTCCTTCGTCGCTTGTCACTTCTCCCTTTCGGCACCGGCGCGCCCTTCGGCTCGGGGCGGGTCATTGCAGACGTGCGCGATCACCTTCACGCCCCGCCCCTGGGGCGCCGTGGCGTCGCCACGGACGTACGTGATGGTGCTCGCCTCGACCATGTCCCGAACGCTAGCGCGCCCCACTGACAACGCGTTCGGCATTTTCCGGCGCCGACGCCCCCAGGTGGCGGCGGCCCGCCAGGGCGATCAGCAGGGCGAGCGCGGCGGCCCCGGCCGGGATCCAGTAGCCCGCCCCGGGCCCCGCGCGCTCCGCGACCGCGCCCGCCAGGGCCGAGCCGGCCGAGATGCCGACCAGGATCCCGGACACCGCGATCGCCATCCCTTCGTTCAACTGCCGCTGCGGCAGCAGCTCCTGGATCAGCGTCATACCGGTCACCATGGTCGGCGCGGTCCCCGTCCCGGCCGCGAACAGCGCGATCCCGACCAGGGCCAGCCCCGCGCCGCCCAGTCCGGCTGCGCCCAGCCCCGCGAGCAGCGGCAGGAGCAGCAGCCCCGCCATCGCCGCGACGCCGCGCAGGAAGCGGACGCCCGTCGGCCCGTTCGGCCGGAGCGTGCCGAACACCAGCCCGGCCACGCAGGACCCCGCCGCGACCAGCCCCAACAGCCCGCCCGCCACCGGCCGGTGGCCCAGCGCGTCGGCGTACGCCACGGTGGTCAGGTCGAGCGAGCCGAAGATCATCCCGGTGCTGAGGAAGGTCAGCGTCAGCACCCGCAGCCCGGGCACCCGCAGCGGCGAGCCGTGCCGCGCCCGGGCGGCCCGCCCACCAGCGAGCGGCTCGGCGAGCGGCGGCTCGGTCCGACGCTGGGCCGCGAAGAGCAGCGCGCCGACGGCGCCGAGCGCCCCGGCGGTGAGCAGACCGGCCTCCGGCGCGATCGCGGTGCAGAGCACCATCCCGAGCACCGGCCCGGTCATGAAGCAGAGCTCGTCCAGCGCCTGTTCGAGGGAGTTGGCGAGGTGCCGGGCCGCCGGGTCGTCGCGGTACAGGTGCGCCCAGCGGGCCCGGGCCATGCCGCCGAGGTTCGGTATCGCCGCACCGGCCGCCCAGCAGAGGAAGAGCGTCCAGTCGGGGGCGCCGGCGCGGACGCAGAGCAGCAGCCCGGCCAGTGGCACCGCGTTGTACAGCACCGCCGGGACGGTGACCCGTGCCTGCCCGTACCGGTCGACCAGCCGGCCGAGCACCGGCATGCCGATCGCCCCGGTGACCAGTCCGGCCGCCGCGACGGCGCCCGCCAGCGCGTACGAGCCGCGCCGTTCGGCGAGCAGCACCACCAGCGAGACGCCGGTCATCGACATCGTGAGCCGGCCGATCAGCCCGCTCAGGGTGAAGGCGAGGGTGCCGGGCCGGGCGAACAGGCGGCGGTACGGGGCGAGCATGGGACTCCGCGGGGAGAGGGAGGACGAGGGGGAAGGCCCTCAGCCTCGGTCCGCGGACCGTTCGCGGTCCAACACCTGTTCTGCCGCATTGACAACGGATTGGTGTCAATGGACGGCGCACGGCATGATCGCTAGCCTGCCGCCATGTCCCGTGACCTGCACCCCCGTCTGCTCCGCGGCTTCGTCATGACCGCCGAGACGCTGCACTTCGGCCGGGCCGCCGAGCGCCTGCACGTGGCCCAGCAGGCGCTCAGCCGGGACGTCCGCACGCTGGAACGGCTGCTCGGCGACGCGCTGTTCACCCGGACCACCCGCAGCGTCGAACTCACCGCCGCCGGGCTCGGCCTGCTGCCCAAGGCCCGCCGCCTGCTGGCCCTGCACGACGAGATCCTGGCCGGCGCCGCGCACCGGCCGCTGCTGCTGGACCTCAACAGCGACGTCACCGGGCCGGACCTCACCGGCAACCGACTGCTCGAACGGGCCCGCGCCGCCTGGCCGGAGGGGGAGTTGCTGGCCCGCTTCCACGGCGGTCTGGCGGCGGCCGCCGCCGAACTGCTCGCCCACCGGCTGGACGTCTCGTTCGGCCGCTTCGCCGGTCTGCCCGCCGGGGTGCGCGCCCAACTCGCCCAGACGCCGCTCCGGTTGGAGCGGGTGTCGGTGATGATGACGGCCGGTCATCCGCTCGCCGGACGGTCGGCGCTGCGCCTCGCCGAGCTGGCCGGCCACCCGGTGGACGTGTGCGCGGGCAACCCGGCCACCACCGAGTGGGCCGATCTCGGCCTGCGGCTGCTGCGCGAGCACGGCCTGAGCCCGGCGCCGCCGTACACCCCGCCGGTGGGGGTGGACGAGACCGCCCGCTACCTGGCCCGGCACGGCGACCCGATGCTGACCACCGTCGGCGGCCCGGTCCTGCCGGGCGCGGTGAACGTGCCGCTGGTCGAGCCGGTGCCGCTCAGCCTGGTGAGCCTGGTGCACCGCCCTGACCTGCGCCATCCCGGGCTGACCGCGCTGCGCGCGGCGGCGGCCGAACTCGGTGCGCGGGAGGCCTGGTTGCGGCGGCCTGCGGGCAGCTGGCTGCCGGCGCCGGACGCCGCGCTGCTGGCGTCCTGAGCGACCGGTACGTGGGAGCTGAATCCGTGTGCGAAGCAGCCGCGTGGAAGGAATCACTCCACTGGCACCGGTCGTTGTGACCGGATGCGACCTCGCCCCTGCCGCTCGGGGGTCGACAGGGGCGAGGCGCGTGCGGGCACCGGTATCGGTGCGGGGGGACGGGCGGCCGGGTCAGGCCGCCTTCACGGCGGAGATGTCGAAGCTGAGCTTGACCTTCTCGCCGATCAGCACGCCGCCGGTCTCCAGGGCGGCGTTGTAGGTCAGGCCCCAGTCGGTGCGGTCCAGGACGGCCTTGCCCTCGAAGCCGACCCGCTCGGCGCCGTAGGCGTCGGTGGCGCTGCCGGTGTAGTCGAGGTCCAGGACGATCGGGCGGGTGGTGTCCTTGATGGTCAGCTCGCCGGTCAGCCGGTAGCTGTCCTCGCGCAGGCGCTCGGCGGAGGTGCTGCGGAAGCGCATCTCGGGGTAGGTCTCGGCGGCGAAGAAGTCGCCGGTGCGCAGGTGCTCGTCGCGCTGGGCCTGGTTGGTGTCGATGCTCGCGACCTTGATCACCAGTTCGGCGCTGGAGTTGGCCGGGGTGGTGCCGTCCAGGTGGAGCTTGCCGTCGTACTCGGTGAAGCGGCCCTTGACGTTGGTGACCATCGCGTGGCGGACCGCGAAGCCGATCTCGCTGTGGGTGGTGTCGATCGCCCAGTCGCCGGTGAGGTGACCGAGGTCCGGGCCGGCCGGGGTCTCGGCGACGGCGGTCGCGGTGGTCGTGGCGGCGGCGCTCTTGTTGCGGTTGAACAGGCCCATGGCTCCTCCTCGGGTTCGAAGCCATTTGTTTAGGCTTCAACTTGATGGCTCCACTGTAGACCCGTTTCGTTCAAAGTTCAACCAATGATCGCGAGGGAATGCGGCTCGCCCCGCCCGGGGCGTCCGGACGGGGCGATCAGCGAGGGGTGCGGAGGAGGGCGGGGCGTCAGTCGGCCTGCGTCAGCCGGCCTGCGTCAGCTCCTCGCGGACCAGGTCGAACGCGGTCCGGCCGTCCAGCGACTCGCGGATGATGTCGGCGTGGCCCGCGTGCCGGGCCGCCTCCTCGATCAGGTGCAGCAGCACCCAGCGCGCGGTCCGCCGCGAGCCGGCCGGGAACCACGGCGCCTCCGGCAGCGGCGCGTCCACCTCCAGGTTCGGCAGGCTCTTGATGATCTCCTCGGTCTCCGTCGCGACCTCCTCGTACCGGGTCAGCCAGTGCGCCAGCGACTCGCCCTCGACCAGGGTGAAGGTGCTCACCTTCTGGTAGTCGTACTGGCCCTCCGGCCGGCCCAGCAGGGTGCCGACGACCCAGCCGTGCTCGCAGATCGCCGCGTGCTTGATCAGTTCGGCGAGCGAGAGGGCGCTGGCGCTCGGCCGCTCCGCGGCCTGCTCCTCGGTCAGGCCGAGCACGGCCCGCCGCAGGCCGCCGCGCTGGGCGTCGAGGAAGGAGAGCAGGGCGTCGCGCTCGTCGGTCTCGGCGTTCACCAGGGTGGGCATGGATCCGTCCGCCTCTCGTCGATGGGGTCCTCCGGGCGGGACCTCCCCGCTCCGGTAGACCGAAGGTATCGGCCGAGTAGGACAGATCCTGTCCGCCACTACCGGACGCGTCGCCGGTATCGTCGAATCCGGTCCGGCACGCGGCTTGACCCTCGACCTGGTCGAGCCCCCAGAGTCCCCGGCATGGAGAGCGACCTGCGCAGCATCGGCGAACTGGCCCGCGACAGCGGCCTGAGCGTGAGCGCGCTGCGCTTCTACGACGGCGCCGCCGTACTCGCCCCCGCCCGGGTCGACCCGCACACCGGCTACCGCTGGTACGCGCCCGACCAGCTCGCCGACGCCCGGCTGCTCGCCCGGCTCCGCCGGGTCGGCCTGCCGCTGGCCGACATCCGGGCCGTGCTCGGCGCGGCCCCCGGCACCGGCACGGCCCACCGGGTGGTCGACGCGCACCTGCGCCGGCTGGAGGACGGCCTCGCCGACGCGCGCCGGGAGCTCTCCCTGATCCGTCGACTGATCGACCAGAGGGAGAGTCCGATGACCGCCGCCCCCGCCGAGTACCGCTGCACCGTCCCCGCCCGCGAGCTGGCCGAAGCCCTGGACGCGGTCCGCTTCGCGGTCGGCGGCGACCCGGAGCTGCCGGTGCTGTCCGGTGTGCTGTTCGACCTGGACGGCGGTCTGCTGCGGCTGGTCGCCACCGACCGCTACCGGATGGCGCTCGCCGAGGTGCCGGTGGCCGACGCCCCTGCTGGCCCGACCGCATCGGCGGCCGCGATCGTGCCGACCGTGCTGGCCGACGCCGTCCGCGCCCTGCTCGGCTCCGGTGCGGGGACGGTCGACCTCACCCTCGGGGCCGGACCGGTCCGGTTCGAGGCCGGCGGCCACCGGATCGAGGGCGCCGCCCTGGAGCACGACTACCCCGACTACCGCGCGCTGGTCCGGCTCGACCCCGTCCGCCGGGTCGGCCTGCCCGCCGCCGAGCTGCGCGCGGCCGTCGAGGCCGCCGCCACCCGCAGCCTCCCGTCCGGCCCGCACGGCGCGGCCTGCGAGGTCGCCGTCCTGACCTTCGACGAGGACGGCCGGCTCGCCCTCGCCGCCCCGGACGCCGACGGCGGCCCGGACGCCCTCCGGGTGGCGGTCAACCGGGACTTCCTCCTGGAGGCGCTCCCGGCCGCCGGGCCCGAGCAGCTCGTCCTGGAGCTCGGCGGCCCCATCGCCCCCCTCGCCATCCGCACCCCCGCCCACCCGGGCACCTTCTCCATCCTCATGCCGGTCCGCCTCCCGTCCTGACCGGCCCCGTCGCCGGCCGGCCCGCTGCCGGACCGGCCGCCCTCGCCAGCCGGCTCGCCCGCCGGACGAGCCGCCCCCGCCGTCCGGCCGCCCCCACCCCCTGCCCCCCGTTTGCTGCTGCTAGCACTCTGCTTGCATTTGCAAGCACCCTGGGGCAGGGTGGTGGCATGGCCTCACTGAACGTCGGCTCGCTGGGCGAGTACATCCGCGAGCAGCGGCGCAACGCGCAGTACTCGCTGCGGCAGTTGGCGGAGGCCGCCGGCGTGTCCAACCCGTACCTCAGCCAGATCGAGCGAGGGTTGCGCAAGCCGAGCGCGGAGATCCTCCAGCAGATCGCCAAGGCGCTGCGGATCTCGGCGGAGACGCTCTACGTCCAGGCCGGGATCCTGGAGGAGCGGCGCGGGGAGGGCCTGGAGCTGCGGGCCTCGATCCTGGCCGATCCGCTGATCAACGAGCAGCAGAAGCAGGCGCTGCTCGCGGTCTACGACGCCTTCCTCAAGGAGAACGCCGCCGGGAAGCAGCCCGACGACGAGGACGCGGACGAGGCACCCTAGTCACCAGCACGGGAGGACCGGCCATGCCGATCACGGACGAGATCAAGAAGACCCTGACCGACCCGACCCCGCTCTACGCGCTCGCCGGCGCCGGGGAGCTCGCCTACGAGAAGCTGCGCGAGGTGCCGGGCAAGGTCGAGGCGCTCGCGGCGGACCGCAAGGGCACCCAGGAGAAGGCCACCGCCCGGCTGGCCGAGGCGCAGGCGAAGGTGACCGACACGGTCGCCGCCCTGCCGACCGACCTGAAGGCGCTGCAGGAGAAGGCGCAGGGCTTCGCCCTCCAGCAGGTCGGCCGCGCGGTCGAGCTGGCGGTGAAGGCCAAGGAGACCTACGACGAGCTGGCCGAGCGCGGCAAGGTCGCGGTGGACCGGGGCCGCGGCGCCGGTGCGGCGGGCCCGGACGAGACGGTGGCGGAGCGGATCGACGCCGAGTCGGCCGGGGCCGAGCTGGCGGACGCCGAGCCGGTCGAGGGCGAGCTGGTCGAGGACGAGGCGCCGGCCGCCCCGAAGCGGGGCCGCTCCCGCAAGACCGCCGAGTAGACCGCCGAGTAGACCGCCGAGTAGCGCCCCGAACTCCCCGGGCACCCCGGGTGCCGCCGGGACGTTGACCCCGTGGCGGGCGGCCCGCCGTGCCAGGATGGGCGGGCCGGGGTTCCGCAGCGAGACGCAGAGGAGGCCGTCATGGCCGGTGTGGGCCAGATCCTGTTCCTGGACTTCCTGAACCCGTTCTGGTGGATGGCGGTCGCCATCCTCGGCTACAAGCTGTTCGCGCTGATCGACGCGGCCATCCGCCCGGAGGACGGCTACCGGGCGGCGGACAAGAAGACCAAGGGCTTCTGGTTGGCGATCCTCGGCGTCGCGTTCGGGCTGGACCTGCTGTTCGGCGCGAACTTCATGACCAGCTTCCTCACCCTCGGGGGCCTGGTCGCGGCGATCGTCTACGTGGTGGACGTCCGCCCGGCGATCCGGGCGCTGACCAACCGGGGCGGCGGCCGGGGCGACCAGCGCAACATGGGGCCGTACGGGCCCTGGTGACGGGCGCCCGTCCGGATCGGTGACGTCCAGGGCATGAGCCGAGCCCCGGCGTCCGGCGGCTCGACCGCGCGGACGCCGGGGCTCGTCGCCTTCCGGGCACCACCGGGGCTGGTCGCCCTCCGGCCACTCGGCCGGGGGATCAGCCCAGGATCAGGTGCGCCGGGTTGCGCTCCAGCAGCAGCACCGCGACGTCGTCCGTCAGGGCGCCGCCGTTGAGCTCCTCGACCTCGGCGATCGCGCTGTCCACCAGCCGGCCCCGGGTCAGCCCGGCCGACTGGTGGTCGCCGATGAGGTCGGCCAGCCCGTCCTGCCCGAGGCGGCGCGAGCCGGCGCCGATCCGGCCCTCGATCAGCCCGTCGGTGTAGAGCAGCAGCCGCCAGCCGGGCGGCAGGTCGAAGCGGTGCGCGGGCCAGACGGCCTGGCCGTCGTCGCAGGGGAGCAGGCCCAGGGCGGGTCCGGCGTGGTCGGCCGGCAGGCTCAGCGGCGTGTGGTCCGCGCCGAGCAGCAGTGGCGGCGGGTGGCCGGCGAGGTAGAGCCGGGCCTGTTCGGCGTGGCCCGGGGCGGTGGCGTCGGCGGGTTCGATGACCAGCATGCAGAGCGTCGCGAAGATCTCGTCGCTGCGGCGTTCGTGCTCCAGCACGTGCTGGAGGGTGGTGAGCAGGCGCTCGCCGGTGAGGCCGGCGAAGACCAGGGTGCGCCACGCTATCCGGAGCGCCACGCCGAGCGCGGCCTCGTCCGGGCCGTGCCCGCAGACGTCGCCGATCACCACGTGGACGGTGCCGTCGTCCTTGCGGACCGCGTCGTAGAAGTCGCCGCCGAGCAGGGCGCGGCGGCGGCCGGGGCGGTAGCGGCGGGTGAAGGAGAGGCCGGCGCCGTCGAGCAGCGGGGTGGGCAGCAGGTGGCGCTGGAGGCGGGCGTTCTCCTGGCCGCGCAGTTCGGCCTCGACGAGCCGACGCTGCGACTCGTCGGCGCGCTTGCGTTCGACCGCGTAGCGCAGGGCGCGGGCCAGCAGCGGGCCGTCCGTCTCGTTCTTGATCAGGAAGTCCTGGGCGCCGGCGGCCACCGCGGCGGCGCCGAGCTGGACGCCGGCGGCGTCGGTGAGCACCACGACGGCGGTGTGCGGGGCGCGCCGGAGCAGTTCGTGCAGGCCCTCCAGGCCGTCGGAGGCGTCCGAGGGGTGCGCCAGGTCGGCGGGGGCGGCGAGGTCGAGCAGGACGCAGCTGAAGTCGTTGCCGCGCGGCCGCCCGCGCCGGGGGCCGGCCGGGGCGGGGGCGAGCAGGTCGAAGGCCTGGTCGAGGCCGCGGGTCCAGTGGATCTCGATCGGGGCGCCGCTGTCGGCGACCGCGGCCTTGAGCAGCTGGGCGTCGGTGGCGTCGTCCTCGATGACCAGCAGTTTGAGCGGGGCGGCGGCGAGCGGGGTGGTCCGGCCGCCGGGGCGGGGGTCCGACCGGGGGTGAGGTATCGGCGCGGCCGCCATGGTCGGTCCGGCCGGCTGCTCGGCGGGGGTCGACGGCTCGGCGGCAGGCTCGGAACGGGCGTCGTCCGGGCCGCCGTCCAGGGCGTCACCAGGTGCCCGCCCGTCTCCCGTTGCGGGCATCGGCTGATCCTCCCTTTCCCCGAGTGCGTAACGGCCGGCGTCCGTCCGCAGTGCCCGCTTGGCACCCTGCGTCGGGGAACTTCTCGCGACCATAACGTGATCTCCGGGGATTTCTCTGACCGACCGGCGCCGTGACGGCTGTCGCCACGCCGGTGGCGGTGTGTTGGATGAAGGCAGTGAACACGAGCCGGGGCCCGTACTGCCGGGGGCTGCGACGGGCCGGAGAAGGGGGTACGACATGGTGACGCGGATCACCCTGGTCGAGGGTGACATCACGGCACAGCAGGTGGACGTGGTGGTGAACGCCGCCAATTCCTCTCTGCTGGGCGGCGGAGGCGTGGACGGCGCGATCCACCGCAAGGGCGGACCGCGGATCCTGGAGGCCTGCCGCGAGCTGCGGGCCTCGCACTACGGCCGGGGACTGCCCACCGGGCAGGCGGTGGCGACCACGGCCGGCGACCTGCCGGCCCGCTGGGTGGTGCACACCGTGGGGCCGGTCTACCTGGCGGACGAGTACGACGAGCGGGCCGGGCTGCTGGCCTCCTGCTACCGCGAGTCGCTCCGGGTGGCGGCGGAGCTGGGCGCGGGCACGGTGGCCTTCCCGGCGGTGTCGGCCGGGATCTTCGGGTGGCCGCCCGAGGACGCGGCCAGGATCGCGCTCGGCACCGCCGCGGCGGTGACGGCGGAGCCCGAGCCCGGGACCGGCCTGGACGGACTGGAGGAGGTGCGGTTCGTGCTGTTCGGGCGGGAGATGTACGAGGTCTTCGCGGGTGTCGGGCGGGAGCTGGGGCTGGGGCTGCCGGG
This sequence comes from Kitasatospora sp. NPDC093806, assembly GCF_040683335.1. Taxonomy (NCBI): domain Bacteria; kingdom Bacillati; phylum Actinomycetota; class Actinomycetes; order Kitasatosporales; family Streptomycetaceae; genus Kitasatospora; species Kitasatospora sp. NPDC093806. Next base: position 36,028 of record NZ_JBFBDO010000047.1, on the reverse strand, counting down.
GCGGGAGTGAGGCGCCGATCGGCTGTCCCCATGGTGGCGTGACGAGGCGTCAACACGCCAGGGATATTCGATAACTCGTTCGAGTGAAGTCGCGGACCGGGCGGCCGGGGCGGTCGGTCGGGTTCGGTCGGCCGGGGCGGTCGGTCGGGTCCGTCGGCCGGACTACGGGGCCAGCGCCGTCCAGGGCAGGGTGACCTCGCCCTGCCGCCACCGCCCGCGCGCGTCCACCAGCGGCCAGGCGCCGGTCAGCGCGGTGCAGGCGGCCACCCAGCGCTGCCGGGCGCCGAACGCCCCGTACGGCGCCGCCGCCGCCCAGGCGCGGTCGAAGTCGCGCAGGAAGGCGTGCACCGGTCGGCCCGGCACGTTGTGGTGGATCAGCGCCTTCGGCAGCCGCTCGGCCAGGTCGGACGGCTGGCCGAGGCCGCCCAGCCGGGCGGCGAAGGTCACCGTGCGGGGCCCCTCCGGGCCGAGCGCCACCCAGACGTGCCGGCGGCCGATCTCGTCGCAGGTCCCCTCGACCAGCAGCCCGTCCGGGGCCAGCCGGGCGCACAGCCGCTCCCACACGCCGGCCACCGCGGACTCGTCGTACTGCCGCAGCACGTTGGCGGCCCGGATCAGCTGGGCCGGGCCGCCGCCGTCCAGCGGGACCTCGAAGCCGCCGCGCCGGAAGGTCAGCAGCGGCGGCACCGCGTACGGCAGGGCGGCGGTCACCCGGGCCGGCTCGATCTCGATCCCGACCACCCGGACGTCCGGCCGGACGGCGCGCAGCCGCCCGGACAGCTCGACCGCCGTCCACGGCGCGGCGCCGTACCCGAGGTCGACGGCGACCGGCGGCCGGTCGGCGGAGCGCAGCGCGGGGCCGAGCGTGTGGGCGATCCAGCGGTCCATCCGGCGCAGCCGGTTGGTGTTGGTGGTGCCGCGGGTGACGGTGCCCACTGGCCGCCCCGCCTGCCCGCGGGCAGGCGCGGTCACGGAGTCGAAGGAGGAGGCGGCCATGCCCCACAGGGTACGGGGCACCCCGATCCCCACGCCGCCCCCGGCCGCCGCCGCCAACGGGCCCTCGCGCTCCCGCCGGCGCACCGCTCCCACTCGCCCCGCCCACAGGCCCCCGCCCCGTCGCCCCGCGCTCCCGCGTCCCCCGGTGCGCCGCTTCCCGGCCCGCCGCCCCGCCCGCCGACCCCCGCTGCCCGGGTGCGCCATCTCGTGCACGGCCCCATGTCGTCCCCCGCCCCCTCGCCCCGCGCTCCCGCGCCCCCCGGTGCGCCGGTTCCCGGCCCGGCGCCGCGCGCGCCGACCCCCGCCGTCCCCCGGTGCGCCACCTTGTGCACCACCCCCGTCGTCCCATCGGCCATCTCACCCCGCGGGACGGGAATGCCGGTCGGTGACGACGTGGTTGGCACACTGGTGGTGATGTGTGCCCGGACGGGGCGGCAGGCCGTCGCGTCGCAGCACGCGCCGCGGCCCTGCGGCGCGGGCGGCGGCGCGCACACCGGACAGCAGGCAGCACGCAAGCAGGCTGCAGAGACGGGCAGCACACGAGGAGGCTTCAGCCAGGTGATCCAGCACCCCGTCCGTTCGGTTCGCCGTGCCCAGCCGGCCACGCCCGCGCGCGGCCGGCTCCAGTCGCTCGTCCAGGGCGGCCGCCGTCGCCCGCGCCGGATAGCCATGCTCAGCGTCCACACCTCCCCGCTGCACCAGCCGGGGACGGGCGACGCGGGCGGCATGAACGTCTACATCGTCGAGCTGGCCAAGCGGCTGGCCGAGCTCGACATCGAGGTCGAGGTCTTCACCCGGTCGATCTGCTCGGACGACGCCCCCACCGTCGAGCTGGCCCCGGGCGTGCTGGTCCGGCACGTGACGGCGGGCCCGTACGAGGGCCTGCTGAAGGAGGACCTGCCGGCCCAGCTCTGCGCCTTCACGCACGGCGTGCTCCGCACCGAGGCGGGCCACCGCCCCGGTCACTACGACCTGGTGCACTCGCACTACTGGCTCTCCGGCCACGTCGGCTGGCTGGCCGCGCAGCGCTGGGGCGTGCCGCTGGTGCACACCATGCACACCATGGCGAAGGTGAAGAACGCGGCGCTGGCCGAGGGCGACACCCCCGAGCCGGCGGCCCGGGTGATCGGCGAGAGCCAGGTGGTGGAGGCGGCCGACCGGCTGATCGCGAACACCACCGAGGAGGCCGCCGAGCTGGCCAGGTTCTACGCGGCCCGCCCGGACCAGCTGGCCGTCGTCCACCCGGGCGTCAACCTGGACGTGTTCCGCCCCGGCACGCCGGACTCCGCTGCGGCCCGCCGGGCCGCCCGGGCCCGGCTCGGGCTGCCCGCGGACGCCGCGGTGCTGCTGTTCGCCGGCCGGATCCAGCCGCTGAAGGCCCCGGACGTGCTGCTGCGCGCGGTCGCCGAGTTGCTGGAGCGGCGCCCGGAGCTGCGCGAGCGGCTGGTGGTGCCGGTGGTCGGCGGCCCGTCCGGCACCGGTCTGGCCAGACCGGAGAGCCTGCACAAGCTGGCCGCCCAGCTGGGCATCGGCGACGTGGTGCGGTTCCACCCGCCGGTGGGCCAGGCGACGCTCGCCGAGTGGTACCGGGCGGCGACGGCGCTGGTGATGCCCTCGTACAGCGAGTCGTTCGGGCTGGTCGCGCTGGAGGCGCAGGCCTGTGGCACGCCGGTGGTGGCGGCCGCGGTGGGCGGTCTGCCGGTCGCCGTCCGGGACGGTCTGACGGGCACCCTGGTGCGCGGCCACGACCCGGTGGCCTGGTCGCACGCGCTGGAGCCGTACGTCACCGACCCGGAGCTGGTGGCCCGCCGGGGCGCGGCCGCGGCCCGGCACGCGGCCGGGTTCGGCTGGGACACCGCGGCGGCGACCACCGCGGAGGTGTACGCCGGCAGTCTGGCCCGCCCGGCCGGCCTGCTCGGCGGCGCCCGCCGGCTGCTCGCCTAGGCCGTGTCCCGGGGGCGGCCGGTGCGCTGCTGCGCGCGGCCGTACCCCCGAGTAACGTCACCCCCATGGCAATCCGCACCAAGGACGAGGCCCTGACCCTGCTGCGCGCCGCCCTGGACGAGGCCGGGGTGGCCTGGGAGCCGGCCCCCACCGACCCGTTCACGCTGGTCGCGACGCTCCCGGGCACCCGCAAGCTGAGCACCACGTGCGCGCTGCGGGTCGGCGACCACACCCTGTCGGTGAACGCCTTCGTGGTCCGGCGTCCGGACGAGAACCACGAGGCCGTCTACCGCTGGCTGCTGGAGCGCAACACCCGGCTGTACGGCGTCGCCTACGCGGTCGACCAGCTCGGGGACGTCTACCTGGCGGGCCGGCTGCCGCTGGAGGCGCTGACCCCGGACACGGTGGACCGGCTGCTGGGCACGGTGCTGGAGAACGCCGACGAGCCGTTCAACACGCTGCTGGAGCTGGGCTTCGCCACCGCGATCCGGCGGGAGTGGGAGTGGCGGACCAAGCGCGGGGAGTCCACCCGCAACCTGGCCGCCTTCGCCCACCTGGCCGGCCCGGTCTCGGCGGCCGCCGCCACGCCGGACACGGCCGCCGAGTAGCGGCTCAGCCGCCGGCCGCGGCCCGCTCCGGCTCGGCGTCCGCCTTCCGGAGCGCCACTGGCGCGGGCTCCGCGACCGCGGCGAGCGCCGCCCCCGGCCGCCGGCCGAGCAGCACGTAGCCGCCCGCCGCGACCGTGCCGAGCACCCCGCACGCCCCCCAGGTCACCGCGCTGCCGGCCCGCTCCAGCAGCACCCCGCCCGCCGCCGGCCCGAGGAACGAGGCGAGCGACCAGGACAGCGAGTAGACACCCTGGTAGCGGCCGCGCGCCCGGGTCGGCGACAGCTCGGTGACCAGCCCCATCATGGTGGGCGCGTTCAGGATCTCGCCGAGCGTCCAGACCGCCACGGTGAAGGCGTAGAACCACGCCGAGGAGCCGGCCAGCGCGGTCAGTCCGAAGCCCCAGCCGATGAGCAGCGCGCTGGCGACCAGCAGCGCGGTCCGGCTCCGGCCCTCCATCCACTTGGTGACCGGGATCTGCAGCACCACGATGAGCAGCCCGTTGAGGCCGATGACCAGCCCGTACTCGTGGGCGGTGATGCCGGCCCGGCCCATGTCCACGGCGAGGATGGTGGAGCCCTGCTGGGCGACCAGGGCGAGCAGCAGGTTGAGCCCGACCACGGCCATGAACCGGCCGTCCCGGAACACCGTGAGGAGGCTGACCCGCGGCTCGCCGGACTTGGCGAGGGGGGCGTCCGGCTTGGTCTCCGGGATGCGGACGAAGATGACCAGCGCGCAGATCAGCGTGGAGAGCGCGTCCAGCAGGAACAGCGTGAGGTAGCCGTGGGTGGCGATCAGGCCGGCCGCGGCCGCCGAGAGGCCGAAGCCGATGTTGATCGCCCAGTAGTTCAGCGCGTAGGCGCGGACCCGGTCCGCGGCGGGCACGATGTCCGCGATGATCGCCGAGGTGGCCGGCCGGGTCGCGTTGTTGCAGAAGCCGACCAGGAAGGCGACCACCGCGATGGCCACCTGCCCGTCGGTGAAGCCGAGCACCGCGGTGAACAGCGCGGTGCCGAGCTGCGCGGCGACCAGCGTCGGCCGCCGCCCGATCCGGTCGCTCAGCACCCCGGCGACGACCGACGCGATCGCCGAGCCGAGGCCGAAGAGCGAGGCGACCAGACCGGCGTACGAGGCGGAGTAGCCCCGATCGGTTGTCAGGTACAGTGCCAGAAAGGTGACCACGAACGCGCCGAGCTTGTTGATCAGCGTGCTCGTCCAGAGCCACCAGAACTGGCGCGGCAGGCCGCCCATCGTCTCGGCGGCGGATCTGCGGACGCGGACGAGCAGGGGTGAATCGGGCATGTGGGGGCTCCCGGGCAGGCGGACGTCCGCTGAGACGGAAGGGCAGGACCGCCCAGCGAGAGGGTAAGTGGCACTGGCGCAGTGCACACCTTACCGATCAGAGAGGGCGCCCACCAGGGGTTTTTCCGGGCTCCACTAAGCTGGGCGCCATGGCTGACACGACGTACCGACTCATCCTGCTCCGTCACGGCGAGAGCCAGTGGAACCAGAAGAACCTGTTCACCGGTTGGGTCGACGTCGACCTCAACGAGAAGGGCGAGAAGGAGGCCGCGCGCGGTGGCGAGCTGCTCGCCGCCGAGGGCTTCCTGCCGGACGTCCTGCACACCTCGCTGCTGCGCCGCGCGATCCGCACCTCGCAGATCGCCCTGGACAAGGCCGACCGCCACTGGATCCCGGTCAGCCGCAGCTGGCGCCTGAACGAGCGCCACTACGGCGCCCTGCAGGGCAAGGACAAGGCCCAGACCCTGGCCGAGTTCGGTGAGGAGCAGTTCCAGCTCTGGCGCCGCTCGTACGACACCCCGCCGCCGGTGCTGGCCGACGACAACGAGTACTCGCAGGCCGGCGACGCCCGCTACGCCGACATCCCGAGCGAGCTGCGTCCGCGCACCGAGTGCCTGAAGGACGTCGTCGAGCGGATGCTGCCGTACTGGTACGACGCCATCGTCCCGGACCTCGCCGCCGGCCGGACCGTCCTGGTCACCGCCCACGGCAACAGCCTGCGCGCGCTGGTCAAGCACCTCGACGGCATCTCCGACGCCGACATCGCGGGCCTGAACATCCCGACCGGCATCCCGCTGGTCTACGAGCTGGACGCCGACTTCAAGCCGCTCGTCAAGGGCGGCCGCTACCTCGACGCGGAGGCCGCCGCCGCCGCCATCGAGGCGGTCAAGAACCAGGGCAAGAAGTAACCCACTTGCCGAAACGGCCCCTCACCTGCGCGTATGGCGCTGGTGAGGGGCCGTCTTCATCCCGGGGCCGCCTGTGGGCCGTCAGCCTTCGTGATCTTGAACCCCGAAGACCCCTTCGATCGCCTTCCGGGCCCGGTGTCGGCCGTCCGGCAGCAGGTGCGCGTATACCCGCAGCGTCAGCCCCGGATCGGCGTGGCCCAGGTACTCGCTGACGACCTTGATGCTCTCGCCGGCGTCCAGCAGCACCGAGGCGTAGAAGTGCCGCAGTGCGTGCATGCCGTGCTCGCGGGCGGCGGCGTAGGACTCGCCCCGCGCCCGGGGCGGGATCACCCCGGCGGCGGCCAGCGCGGGCTTCCAATAGTCCTCGTTGAGCATGCCGCGCCAGACGATCGAGTCCGAGACGCTGGTGAAGATCAGCTGCTTGGTGACCGGCGGCCCGCCGGTCTTCATCCACGGCAGGGTGACCTCCACCGGCGGGAAGCTCTTCATGTGGGCCCGGAGCACGTCCGCCACCGGCCCGGGGAGCGGCACGCTCCGCAGCGTCCCGCCCTTCGGCGGGGCGAACACTGGCTTGCTGAGGCTGAGCTTGAGCTGCTGGGTGACGTGCATCGTGCCCGCCTCGAAGTCGAGCGCGTCCACGGCCAGGCCGAGGATCTCGCCCTGCCGCAGCCCGCAGCCGGCACCGACATCCACGGTCGCCCGGTACCGCTCGGTCATCGCGGCCCGGACGGCGAACACCCGCTCCGGCTGCCACGGGACGACCCGCTTCGACCCGACGACCGGCGGCTTGACCGTCTGCGCCGCGCACGGGTTCCGGGGCAGGTGACCGTCGTCCACGGCCGCGCTCAGCACGGCGCGGACGTTGGAGAAGATGACCCGGGCGTACGAGCCGGAGATGCCCGACGTCTCCAACTCCGCCACGAACTCCCGGATGTGCCCCGGCTGGAACGACCCGAGCGGCCGGGCCCCGATCCGGGGGAAGGCGTGCTTCCGCAGCTGCGAGCGCATCGACGCCTGCGTGTTGGGGTCGCTGGTCTGGCTCCGCAGCCAGTGCTCGGCGAACTCCTGGAACGTGGTCTTCGCCGCCGCCGGGTCGAGGTACTGCCCGCGCGACATGTCGGCCTCGATCCGGGCCAGCCACTCCTCCGCCAACCGCTTCTGGCGGTCGGGGAAGGACTTGGACTTCTCGGTGCCGTCCGGCGCGACGTACCGGGCGCGGTAGCGCTTGCCGGTGCCGTAGCGGTCGGTGCGGACGCGCTGCGGCTTGCCGTCGGGGCCGGGCTCGGTCTTGTACCAGCGGTCTTGGATGTGGCCGGCCATGGGGCCGCTCCTTTGTGGTCGGGGCTGTAGTCGACGTGTGGTCGGGGTGTAGTCGGGCCTGTAGTCGAGGCGTTTCCGCAGGTCGCGCGGCGGGTGTAGTCGAGGAGGCGGGCGGCCGACGGCCCTCGGGGGAGGGGGTCGGGGTGGCCCGGCGGACGACGGCCGGGGCGATGCCTGGGGGCGGTCGTGGGGAGGGTGTCCGGGGCGGCCCCGCCGGGTGGTTGGGCCGGTGCTGGGCGGGCTTCGGGCCTACCGGCACTGGCACGCTGAGGGGCTGCGGGTGGCTGCCCGGCGGGGGTGCTGGGAGGGGGTGTGTGGTGGGGCAGGGAGGGAGGCGTCCGGTACCGGGAGAGGGGCCGTTCTCGGGGCGTTCGGCGGGGGCTGTGGGGTGCCTCCCTGCCTCCCTGTGGCGGGGTATGTGCTGGTGGGGGTGGGGGCCGGTGTCAGGGAGGCGGGGAGGGAGTTCTCCCTGCCTCCCTGGCGGGTCCCTGATCGGTCAGGCGGCCTGTTGGGTCTGGTCGGTGACCCATTGGGCGACGGCGTCGGGGTGGTAGCGGAGGTGTCGGCCGGCGCGGAATGCGGGCGGGCCGGTGCGCTTGCGGCGCCACTGGTAGACGGTTTCCAGGGGGACTCCGAAGAGGGAGGCGATGTCTTCGGGGCTGAGGAAGCGGGTGGGCAGGGGCGCGGCGGTGGGCGGGGTGCGGCGGTCGGCCAAGGTGCTCTCCAGGGACGGTCGGTTGCGGTGGGTGACGGTGCCGGGGGTGTCAGGGCGACCGTCAGGGGCGTCAGGGCCGTCAGGGCGGTTCGGCGGGGGGTGGTTCGGTGGGTGTCAGGGCCGTCAGGCTGGCTCCCGGCCGGGGTGTCAGGACCGTCAGGGCGGGCGTCGGGTGGGGTGTCAGGGCCGTCAGGACGGGGTGTCAGACGCGTCAGCTCGCGCGCGCGTGCGCGTTACCCGGGGAATCGGGGCCCGCCGGCGTCAGACGGTTTCTGACGCCCGGGGTCTGATGGCCGGGCTTCGGCTCTCTTGTGACGGAGGGTGATCTCCCACCCACCCCCCACCCGGCCGGAGAACGTCCTCCCGGGCCTGTGAGCGGGTGGGGGAGGGCTTTCCCGGGTGGGGGGTGGGTGGGGGGAGGTTGCGAGCGGTCACCGGGCGGGCGGCTTGTGCTCTGGTGGCTAGCGGCCGGGGAGGGGCGTGGGGCCGGGCTGTGGGTGTGTTGCGGAGTTCGGCCGGCGGGGCGTGCTAGGTGCTAGGTGGCTGGTCGTGGCCGGGGTTGCCCGCTAGCGGGGGTGCTAGGTCTAGCGGGTGGTGGTGCTAGACCGGGCGGGCTGTGGGGCGGGGTGGCCGGTGCTTGGTGGGGAGCGGGCGCGGGGCGTTGTGGCGGCCGGTGGTGCGTCGGTTCGGGTCGGCCGGGCGGGGGCTGTGGTGGGTGTGCGGGGCATCGTGGGTCTCCGTTGGGTGGGTGTCAGGGGGTTCAAGATCGGGTGCCAGCGGGGGTGACAGTCGGGGTGACAGGCGCCGACTGGCGGTCTCGCGCGCGCGTTACCTGGGGAAATCGGGCCGGGGTGCCAGTCGCCGACTGGCGCCTGTCACCTGACAGTTGGCCCGGCTGGCGGGGCCGGGGCTGGTTGGTGGCCGTCCCCCGGGGTGGTCCGGAAAGGCCGGAAAGGCCGGAATGGGGTCTGAGCTGGGGTTTTGTGTGGCGGAAAGCCGTCCGGAATGGTCTGGAAAGGGTCCGGGATGGGTGACGGCCGGGGTTCGCGGACCCCTTTGCGGACCATCGCGGACCACTTTCCGCCAGCCGTTTCCGCAGGTCAGAAGCCTTTACAGGCTTTCCGGCCTTTCCGGACCGCCTGTCAGTCGGGCGGGGCGTAGAGGTAGACGGTCTGGTGGCGGCCGCCGGTGGACAGCTGGGCGGCGGCGAACCCGGGCAGCTGCACCAGGCGGGCGGTGACGTCGGCGCGCTGGGTGGCGTTCAGCCGCTTCAGCAGCACCTGCACCTGCGACTGCGTCATCCCGGACGGCCCGGCGGTCTTCACCGCGTTCAGGAGCTTGTCGAGGTGCGGGTCGCCGGTGCTGGCGGCGGCGGTGGGGCCGAGGATGTGGGCGGCGCTGGCGCGGGCGTACCGGACCAGGGCCCAGGCGGCGCGCAGGTGGTCTTCGCCGATGCGGTCGGTGTGGTCGAGGAGGGCGTAGACCATGGCGGCGCGCTTGGCGTAGGGGGCGGCGCGGGCGGTGAACTCCGCGATCGGGCCCTCGTCGCCTTCGTCCCCGCACAGCGCCGGGTACACCTCCTCCCGCCACAGCTGCGCGGCCTGCTGGTCGAGCTGGACCTCTCCGACGCGGCGGGCGTCGGTGAGCACGGTCTTCCACGCCGTGGCGAGATTGTCGATCAGCTGGTCGGGGGCGCCCTGGCCGTCGGGGTCGAGGAGGTTGCGGTGGACGAAGACCGGCAGGAAGCGGTTGTAGGTGCCGCCGGCCATCTCGGCGTCCTGCATCTTCGCCCGCAGCTCGCGCGGGCTGATGTGGCCGATGACGGCGATGTGCGGGGCGGTGGCGTGCAGCGCGTCCCGGTTCATGACGCCCAGGTCCTCGCCGTTCCACGCCTGCCGCAGGATGCCGCTCAGCGACGACCCCTCCCGGCGGCCCCGGGCCATCGTGACGCCGTACTCCGACTCGACGACCCACAGGCGCTTGTCGAGGACGCCGGGGTCCTTGTCGCCGTCGCCGTCGCGGACCATCTCGATCAGGCCCTCGCCGGAGGAGAGGCCGGAGCGGGTGTTGCAGGCGATGAAGTCCGGCACGGCGGCCTTGAACAGGCGCTTCGCGGTGTTCGTCCCGGCGCCCTTGCGGCCGGCGGCGGTGGCGCCGACGGTGAGGGCCCAGATGAGGGCGGGGTGGCGGTCGTTGCCGATCCACATGAACGGGCCCGGGCCGATCGCGGCGCCGCCGGCGGACAGCAGGTTGACCAGGACGCCGACGGGGTCGGCCTCGGTGGTCGGGTCGAGGTCGCGGACGGTGGAGCCGACCCAGCCGCAGAACACCTCCGGGTCCGGCACCGGGCCCGGCCGCGTCGGCCGGTCGATCCCGCCGGCCGGGTCGTACATCGGGTTGGCGGCCTGTGGTCGGCCGTCGGCGGGGGTGGCGAGGTGGAGTTCGACGGGCATCAGGCGCTCTCCGCAAGATCGGGGGCGGTGGTGGTGTCGGGGAGGTCGGCCTGACGGCCGTCGGGGCGGTGGTGGCGGTGCCAGCCGGGCCGTCCGGGGATCGCCACCGGCGGCCAGGCCGGAGAAGCGCTCACCGGCCGGTGGGCGGCCTCGGCTGCGCGGGCCCGCTGCTCGGCCAGCTCCAGCGCGGTGGGGTGGTTGGACCAGGCCCGCACCGTGCGCACCAGCTCCTTCCAGGCGGCTTCGTCCTCGGCCACCCACGCGGCGCGGGCCCGCTCGCCGAGCACCAGGTCCGTGCGGAGGCCGGCGTGGATCGCCTCGGGCGCCTGCTCGGCCTGCTGGCGCCAGGCTTCGGCGGCGGTGACGAGAGCGGCCTCCCGGCGTGGGTCGCCGGCGGGCAGGGCGGCGAACGCAGGGGAGCCGTAGGCGGGGATGCCGACGGGCTGTCCCCACCGGTCGAACACCACCGCCGGGCTGATCCTGCGGAGCACGCTCACGAAGCGGTCGGCGGCCCACCGGGCGGTCGAGCGGTGCGCGTCCCGCACCGGCGCCGGGAGCGTGATCGGGTCGGGCAGGACCGTTTCAACCGCGTCCGGGTCCGCTTCGGCGGCACCGGCGAGCGTTTCGGCGGTACGGGCGGCGGGGGTGTTCACCGGGCGCTCACCGGCGCTCACGACACCGTGTCCACCGCTCACGGACGGGTCCGCTTCAGGTCCGCCGGGCGCCGTTTCGACCACACGGTCGGCCGCTTCGGGCGCGGGGTGAACGGGGCGGTGAACACCCGACCGGACGGCGCTCACGGCGGGGCGTTCACCGCTCACGGCGGCGCCGGTTTCGGGTCCACGGGCGCCCGTTTCAGCGGCGGCGGTCGGCGTTTCAGGGCCGGGTGGTGGAGCTTCGGGGGCGCGGGAGTCGGCCCCGTTCTGGCTGGTCACAGCTACTCCTCATGGGTTGGGAGTCGGGCTGGAAGTCGGGGGTGTTCACCGGGAACGGTCGGGTGTTCACCGGTGAGCGCGGTCGGCTGTCGGTCGGGCCGTGACCGCTGGTCAGGGGGCGACCGATGCTTGGGGGTAAAGGGCGGGAAGCGCTTCCCGGGAATCGGGAACGGTCGGCGGGAACGCCGGGAACGGGTTCCGTGAGCGGCGGTGAACAGTCGGGTGTTCACCGCCTGCCGGGCGGGCCTGAAAGTCGGCCGATTGCGCCTGAAGCGGGGGCGGCCGACTGGTCGGGTGAGCGGGTGGTGAGCGCCCGTGAGCGTCGGTGAGCGCTCACCCGGGAAGGCGTCAGGCGGCTACGAGCCGAAGGGTGTTCACCGCCGGGGCGGCGGGCGGCTGCGGGGCGGTCATGCCGAACGTGCGGGTGACGGCTTCGGCGACGAGCTTGGTGTAGGCGTGGAACGGCCGGCGCGGCCCGGACAGCGCACTCCGGGCCAGCTCCGCGTACTCCTCGATCTGGGACATGCCGGAGTCCACGATCGCGAACCGCAGGGCCTCGGCCAGCTCGTCGGAGCACTGGAGCTCCGAGGCGGTGAGCATCATCGCCGGGTGGAAGGCCAGCAGGCCCACCATGTCGTAGAACCGCAGCGACATCGACACCCGCACCGACAGGCGCGGCTCCGGCTCGCCCGGGTCGGCCTCGCCGAACAGCGAGACGTTCTCCTGCACCGTGTCTACGGTCAGGACCGGCTGAGTGGTGAGCGAAGCGTGCATGATGGAACTCCCTTCATGGGGCATGGAGCGGCGTACTGACTTGGCGGTTGGGGCGCCGCTCCACTGCGTTTGGGCAGGTCAGAGAAGTGCTAGGCCCACCCCCACTGCTGCTTAGGGGGACTTTCGCCCTCTCGTGATACCCAAGGTAGGCAGGCGTCATCTGTGCGTCAAGCCCCCCTCGCGGTACTCTTGCCTCGCCCCCCTAGGCAGCGAAGGGATCACGATGCACGAGGAGCTTGAGCGGGTGGCCAACGTGGCCGTCCCGATCGAACGGGCCAAGGCGGCGATTGCCCTGATGGCGGACTACCAGAGCCGGGTGGTCGAGCTGTCCCGCGTCCGCCGGGAGGCCATCGAAGAGGCGTCGGCGTCGGGCATGTCGCAGACCGAGATCGCTGCTCTGCTCGGCGTAAGCCGCGGGCGTGTCGGCCAGCTCGCGTCGGCCGGCCCCGCGCCGGAGCGCGCGTTCTTCGGCCTGGGGCCCATGGCGGTGGCGCTCGGCGGCAAGTACGAGGCCGGGAAGTCGCAGGAGGAGAACCCAAGCGAGGTCGTGACCAGGGAAGACCTCAGCAACTACGAGCACCTGCGCAAGCTGTTCGCGGGCCTGAAGCTCGACTCCGAATCCGAGGTGATCCCGCCGTCCGGCATCGTGAACCTGAACCGCGACCACCTGGTGGTCATCTGCGGGCCGCGGCTGTCCCCGATCGTTGCTCAGGTGCTCGAAGGTGACGACAACCTGCGGTTCCGCAAGGACTCGGCCTGGCACTTGGCGGACCTGCGCACCGAGACCGAGTACCGCTCCCCGCTCGACGTGGACGGCACAGCCGGGGACGTCGGCTATCTTGCTCGGCTTCCCCGCCTCGATGGCAAAGGGACCTTCCTGTACATCGCGGGCATCCACGCGATCGGCGCGAACGGTGTCGTGCACTATCTGGAGAACCACCTCGGCGAGCTCTACCGCGAGGTTCGGGCGAAGCGTTTCTCCACGCTCATCTCCTGCCGTTACGACCCGCAGACCCTGGAAGTTCTGGAGAGCAGCAGGGTTACCCCGATCTACCGACACGAGGGCTGACAGATGCGCGTCTCCATCGCCACCGCTCCGGGCGGCGCGAACCCGAACGAAGACTGGGTGGCGGCCACGCCCACTCTCGCCGTCGTCTTGGACGGCCTGAGTACGGCCGGGCTGGACACCGGCTGCCAGCACGGCGTTCCGTGGTACGTCGCCCAGTTGGGCGGGCACCTGGTGGCCGCGCTGGCAGAGCCCGGCTGGCCGCTGGCTGACGGGCTGGAGCAGGCCCTCGACCAGGTCGCCGCACTCCACCCCGGGTGCGACCTCGGCAACCCCGGTACACCATCGGCAACGGTCTCGATCCTGCGGGCCGGGGCCGATCGCTTCGACTACCTGGTCCTCGCCGACTCACCGATCGTCTTCGAGCGGGCCGACGGCTACCAGGTGGTCACTGACCTGCGCGTGGACACGGTGGTGCCGGAACTCAGAGCCGAGACGGAACGGTTCTCCACGGGCACGCCAGAGCACGCGGAGGCGGTCCGCCGCATGGTCGAGGCCCAGCGGCTCACTCGGAACACGACGGACGGCTACTGGGTGGCGGCTTCCAGCGGCGAAGCGGCACGCCATTCGCTGACCGGCACTGTGCCGCCAGCCGACGTCCGGGCGGCGGTTGTCCTCTCTGATGGAGCCTCACGACTTGTCACTGAGTACCGTGCCGCATCGTGGGCGGACGTCTTTGTGACGCTCCGAGAAGCTGGCGCAGACGGGCTAATCTCTGCAGTGCGAAAGGTCGAGGCGACGGACCCTGACGGGCGGCGCTGGCCCCGATATAAGGCAAGTGACGATGCGGCTGTGGTCTTCTATCTGCCATAGGCAGATGCGCTTGGGACGCGGCTACGGGGCCGAGCGCCAGTGGCGTGCGGCCCCGCAGTATGTAGGGAGAAGGACTAACTAGTGGCCGCGCGATGCCCCGTCCTCGTCTAGGGCTCCGCTAGCTTCTGTGATGAATACATCTAGGACTTCTGTCAGTTCGTCGATGGCATTGTCGCCGGCGTGTACATGCTCCATGGACTGTTCGCCAGGGCCGATGTGGAGGACCGCGTAGTAGCAAGTCCATGCTTGACTGGCCAAGCTGAGGGCGACGCTCCCGACGATAGCCGGGCCCTCAACTGCTACGCGCGCTGCACGCAGGTCCAGCAGCTGAAGTTCGGAGCGTTGACTCTCATAGGCCGCTTCTCCTTGATCGGAGTCGGCGAGTTGCTGATGCCAGAGATCCCGCAGCATCGTTTGGGTGTTCTTGGTGCATCCGATAAATTCGGAGTAGGCCAAACTTCGAGGCTCTCGGCGTGACCGAAGGTGCTCTGCCCGGATCACCATCTCGGACTTGACCTGCTCGGCCCGAATTGCCGCCTCGGTCTTTTCCCGCTCGGCTCGTATTAGCATCTCGGATTTTTCTAGATCTGCCCTGAGTTGGCGACTTGTTTGAGATTTGGAGAACCATCCAGTCAGGATGGCCGCCAGGCTCGTTCCGGCTGCCCCAACTGCGGTTCCCAGTACGGCCGCTACACCTGCATCCATGCGTTCATCGTTTCACGCACGGTGCTAGTCGGGGGAGGGATGATCAGTCCTGGGCCGCCTGTGGGCCGTCCGGTGGTGGTCGAGAGCGATCAACGATGACAGCTGCCGACGGCTCAGCCCCTGGTCAGAGGTGCTTGATCAGGCCTGCAAAATCGACAGGCCAAACCCAGGGCAAGAAGTAGGCCCGGGCGGTCGATCGCACGTCGAAGGGCCCCGCTCCCCGAATCGGGGGGCGGGGCCCTCTCGCGTGCGGCTCCCGCGTGGGGAGCGGCGGTCCGGTGCGGACCGGGGTGCACGACCGTCTCCCACGGCGGCCGTGCACCTCGGAGTCCGGCGGTGGTGCGGACGGACGCGTCCTAGTGGCCGCAGCAGCCGCCGTCGACGCCGCCGCACTGGCAGGGCGCGCCGGACTGGCAGCCGCAGCCGCAGCCCGGACCGCAGCCGCAGCCGGCCGCGAGGACGGGCAGGAGCTTCGGGGCGGTTGGTTCGACGGTGTCGGGTGCCGATGCCGGTCCGGTCGGGTTTGCCTTCATCGCGCTGACCCCTCCTTCCGCGGGCACACCTCGGTGCCCACGGAATCGAGTGAAACCGCCGACCCGTGGGAGCGTCAACGGGCGCGCGGTGGTGGGGAGTCCGGGTGTCCGTGCTCCTCCACCACCCCCGCCCGGGGTTTACCCGCTCACTCCGCCTCGGCGGCGGCCTCCGAGGCGGCGACGAACTCCTCCACGTGCTCACCGGTCACCAGGTACACCACGCGCTTGGCCACCGAGACCGCGTGGTCGGCGAACCGCTCGTAGTACCGGCCGACCAGGGTGACGTCGACCGCGGTCTCGATCCCGTGGTGCCAGCGCTCGTCGATGAGGTGCGCGAACAGCTCGCGGTGCAGCGCGTCGATCGCGTCGTCGTCCTGCTCCAGCTCCAGCGCCTTCTCGACGTCCTTGGTGGCGATCACCAGGCCGGCCTTGGCCACCAGCCGCTGGGCGAGCTGGCCGAGCTCCAGGACGGTCGAGTGCAGGTCGCGCGGGACGGCCGACTCCGGGTAGCGCAGCCGCGCGACCTTGGCGACGTGCCGGGCGAGGTCGCCGCAGCGCTCCAGGTCGGCGCTCATCCGCAGCGAGGTGACGACGATGCGCAGGTCGGTGGCGACCGGCTGCTGGCGGGCGAGCAGGTCGATCGCCCGGTTCTCCAGGTCGTGGTGCAGGTCGTTGACCTTCTCGTCGGCGGCGATCACGCTCTCCGCCAGCGCCAGGTCCGCGTCGAGGAGGGCCGTGGTGGCCCGACCGAGGGCCGAACCGACCAGCCGGGCCATCTCGACCAGGCTGTCGCCGATCGAGTCGAGTTCCTCGTGGTACGCGTCGCGCATGTTCTCTCCTCAGTAGCTGTGTCGGTGGCGGTGCCGACCGGCCGTCCGGTACGGCCGTCGGTACGGCGCACGGGTGACCGCTGCTGGTGGCGCGAATGGTACGCGCGCACCTCGGGTGACGGACGGGCGTTCGGCTCCGTCACCCTCCCCACACGGGCTGCCCGGCCAACTCTGGGCCGTCCGGGCGACCACGCACGACCCGGACGGTGAACCGGCAGCTACCTGAAGGTGAATTCTCGGCAACGCGTGGCCGATCCCTTGATCCGACCCTTGGGGAGCGCCCGCACCGTGCGCTTAGGCTGGCGCTATGGACGTGAACGTGGCCGCCGCCGCTGCCTGCGCCATAGCCGGGCTCGGCGTCGGCCTCACGGCCTCGATCGCTTTCCGTTGGAGCGAGCGCGAGCAGGCCAGGGGCAGGTACGGCGGGACCAACCGGAATCAGGGGCCGAGCCCCGCGCAGGAACCCCCGCTGCCGCCGGGGGTCGACACCGTGCTCTCCGTGCTGCGCTCCTGCGCGATCGTGCTCGGCGAGGGCGACGAGGTCGTCAAGGCCAGCTCGGCGGCGTACGCGATGGGCCTGGTGCGCGGCGGCGCGGTCGCCGTCGACCAGCTGCTCGCGCTGGCCCGCGCCACCCGCCGGGACGGCGAGATCCGCCAGGTCGAGCTGGAGCTGCCCCGCCCCGGCGCGGCCCGCGCCGCCGAACCGCTCGCGGTCTCGGTCCGGGTCGCCCCGCTGGGCTCCCGGCTGGTCCTGGTGCTGGTCGAGGACCAGACCGACCGCCGCCGGGTGGAGGCCGTCCGCCGCGACTTCGTCGCCAACGTCAGCCACGAGCTCAAGACCCCGGTCGGCGCGCTCTCGCTGCTCTCCGAGGCGGTCGCGGACGCGTCCGACGACCCGGAGGCGGTGCAGCGCTTCGCCGGCCGGATGCAGATCGAGGCGACCCGGCTGGCCAGCCTGGTCCAGGAGATCATCGACCTCTCCCGGGTCCAGGACGACCGGCTGATGGTCGACCCGGAGCCGGTCGCGGTGGACGAGCTGATCGCCGAGGCGATCGACCGCTGCCGCCAGCAGGCCGCCGCCAAGCAGATCCTCATCGCGGCCGGCGGCATCGCCGGCCTCTACCTGCACGGCAACCGCGGCCAGCTGGCCGCCGCGCTCGGCAACCTGGTCGAGAACGCCGTCAACTACAGCCCGCCGCGGACCAGGGTCGCGATCGCCACCCGGCGGATCTCCAGCGCCGCCGCGCTGGGCGAGGCCGACGGCGAGCTGATCGAGATCTCGGTGACCGACCAGGGCATCGGCATCTCGGAGAAGGACCGCGAGCGGGTCTTCGAACGGTTCTACCGGGTCGACCCGGCGCGCTCCCGGCAGACCGGCGGGACCGGCCTCGGCCTCTCCATCGTCAAGCACGTGGCCGCCTCGCACGGCGGCACCGTCTCGGTGTGGAGCGTCGAGGGCCAGGGCTCCACCTTCACCCTCCGCCTGCCCGCCGGGCAGGCTCCCGTGGACCTGCCCCGTGCGGGGGACGCCGCGGAACCCCTGTCAGAAACAACCCCCCAGCTTGCCCCGGAGGCCTGATCGTGACCCGAGTACTGGTGGTCGAGGACGAGGAGTCGTTCAGCGACGCCCTGTCGTACATGCTCCGCAAGGAGGGCTTCGAGGTGGCCATCGCCGCCACCGGCCCCGACGCGCTGGAGCAGTTCGAACGCAACGGTGCCGACCTCGTCCTGCTCGACCTGATGCTGCCGGGGCTGCCCGGCACCGAGGTCTGCCGCCAGCTGCGGGTCCGCTCCAACGTGCCGGTGATCATGGTCACCGCCAAGGACAGCGAGATCGACAAGGTGGTCGGTCTGGAGATAGGCGCTGACGACTACGTCACCAAGCCCTACTCCACCCGCGAGCTGGTCGCCCGGATCCGCGCGGTGCTGCGCCGCCGCGGCGAGAGCGAGGGCCCCGGCGACGGCGGCGGCCCCGGCGCGCTGGAGGCCGGCCCGGTCCGGATGGACGTCGACCGGCACGTGGTGACCGTGGACGGCGCCAAGGTCGACCTGCCGCTGAAGGAGTTCGACCTGCTGGAGATGCTGCTCCGCAACGCGGGCCGGGTGCTCACCCGGATGCAGCTGATCGACCGGGTCTGGGGCGCGGACTACGTCGGCGACACCAAGACGCTGGACGTGCACGTCAAGCGGCTGCGGGCGAAGATCGAGCCGGACCCGGGCGCGCCGCGCTACCTGGTCACGGTCCGCGGCCTCGGCTACAAGTTCGAGCCGTAAACCGCCCCGTCCGGGCGGACACGACGGAACGCCCCTCCGGCACCGGCCGGAGGGGCGTTCCGTTCGTCGTGGGTGCCGCGCCTCAGTGGGCGGCGGCGGACGGCGTGGCCGAGGCACCTGCCGCCGGGGTGGCCGGCGCGGTGGTGCCACCGGCGGCCGGGGTGGCCGGCGCGGTCGCGGTACCGGTGGCGGCCGGAGCGGTGGCGGTCCCGGTGGCCGGGGCCGCGGGGGTGGTGGCGGCACCGGTGGCGGCCTTGCTCGGCGCGGCGGCCGGGGCGGCCGGGCCGAAGCCCTTGTACAGGCCCTTGTTCGGGCTGACCGCGGCCTCGGTGTCCAGCTTCTCGTGGTTCTTGAACGAGAAGGAGGTCGCCACGTAGCCGCCGACGTTCACGCTGGCGGAGGCGATCTTCGCGATCGGGTTGCCGGGGCCGCCGAGCAGCACCGCGCCGCCGGCCGGGACGGTGATGCCGGTCAGCGGGGCGCCCTTGTCGTCCGCGAAGGTGGCGGTGGCGCCGTTGCCGACGGTGATGGACTGCAGTTCGAGCAGCTCGGTCCCGCTGTTGCTGATGTTCACCGTCACGGTGGCGGGGCCGGTGTGCTCGCCGGCGGACTCGTCCCCGGTGACCACGACGATGTTGTTCAGGCGGACGTCGGTCCCGAGGGTCGCCGACGCGTTGTCGGGCTTGATCTCCAGGGTGGCCGGCGTGTTGCCGGCGGAGCAGGAGGACAGCGAGGCGATGGCGAGGGCGGCGAGGGCGGCGATGCCGCCGCGTCGAAGGCTGCGGCTCACGGCGGCGGCTTCTCCTAGGTCACGTGTCGGTAGGTCAGGTCTCAGATTATCGACCTCGCTTATGCGCTCCTCACGGGGTGGTCCCCGTGTCGCACGTCAGGGGGTGCCGGGGCGCCCGGACGGCGGCACTTCCGCGTGTTCAGGTCAAGAGTCGACCAAGATCGGATCACGATCGGGATACGGCCCGATAAACGGTGAAAACTCAAGATCCAATCACGGTTTCGGGAGTGTTGCGGCACGTTTCGATGGATGGCGGAACCGCCTCCGACCTGCGGGAAGCCCTCGTCGAACACCGGTCGCAGCACGTCATAGGGGTCCTTGTCAAGCCCCGAGACCGGCCCTGACCTGCGAAAACGCCCTTCGGGTGCGCCGAAAAGCGTGTTATTCTGGAAAGCCACGGAAGGGGTCCTGTCACATGACGTTCAAGGTTGGCGACACGGTGGTCTACCCCCATCACGGGGCTGCGCTGATCGAGGCCATCGAAATTCGCCAGATCAAAGGTGTGGACAAGACCTACCTGGTGCTCAAGGTGCAGCAGGGAGACCTGACGCTCCGCGTGCCCGCCGAGAACGCGGAGTTCGTCGGCGTGCGCGATGTGGTCGGCCAGGAAGGTCTGGACCGGGTCTTCGAGGTGCTGCGCGCACCGTACACCGAAGAGCCGACCAACTGGTCCCGTCGCTACAAGGCGAACCTGGAGAAGCTCGCCTCGGGCGACGTCATCAAGGTCGCCGAGGTCGTCCGCGACCTGTGGCGTCGCGAGCGCGAGCGCGGCCTCTCGGCCGGCGAGAAGCGCATGCTCGCCAAGGCGCGCCAGATCCTCGTCAGCGAGCTCGCGCTGGCGGAGAACACCAACGAGGACAAGGCGGAGACGCTGCTCGACGAGGTGCTCGCCTCGTAGCGGCCGTCCGCTCCACAACGCTCACAGCGCCCGATGCCGGCGCGCCGCTCACCGGACCGATGGTCCGTGGGTGGTGCAGTGGCACTTCGGGCGCTGAGGCGTGTCCGGACGACGCCCCCGCACCCGGGCGGCCTGGTCGGCCTCGGGTCTGCATGACCGTTTCTGCTGAGCCTGCGGGCGGAAGACCGGTGGTGCTTCGGAAGGGGTCCGCGCCCGTCGTGCACGCCATGGCCATACCCACTTCTCCGAAGGAGTGAAACCTGAACGCCACAGCAGCAGTCGCAGCAGCAGTGGTGCCGGCCGCCGGACGCGGTGAGCGGCTGGGACCGGGCGCCCCCAAGGCCCTGCGTGAACTGGGCGGCGTGCCGCTCCTGGTGCACGCCGTCCGGGCGCTGATCCGCAGCCGGGCGGTCGGCCTGGTCGTCGTCGCGGCCCCGGCCGACGGCGTGGCCGAGGTGGTCGCCCTGCTCGACGGCCACGGACTGGAGGACAAGGACATCCGGGTGGTGGCCGGCGGGGCCACCCGCCAGGAGTCGGTCCGGCTGGGCCTGGCCGCCATCCCCGCCGAGGTCGGGATCGTGCTGGTGCACGACGCGGCCCGGCCGCTGGTCCCGGTCGAGGTGGTGGACGCGGTCGCGTCGGCCGTCCGGGCCGGAGCCGAGGCGGTGGTGCCGGCGGTGCCGCTGGCCGACACCGTCAAGCGGGTCGAGCCCGTCCCGGGCGGGCCCGAGCCGGTGCTCGACACCCCCGACCGGGCCACCCTGCGCGCGGTGCAGACCCCGCAGGGCTTCCGCCGGGAGACGCTGGCCGAGGTGCACGCCAAGGCGCTGGCCGAGGAGACCGCGGGCGGCGCGGACGCCCTGCCGCCGGTCACCGACGACGCCGGCCTGGTGGAGCGCTTCGGCGGCCGGGTGGTCGTGGTGCCCGGCCACGAGGAGGCGTTCAAGGTGACCCGTCCGCTGGACCTCGTGCTCGCCGAGGCCGTACTCGCCCGCCGGAGGGCCGCCGATGCCTACTGAGACCCAGCCCCCGCTGCTGCCCCGGGTCGGGGTCGGCACCGACGTGCACGCCTTCGAGGCCGGGCGCCCGCTCTGGGTGGCCGGCCTGGAGTGGCCGGACGCCGGGGACGGCCTGTCCGGGCACTCGGACGCCGACGTGGCCGCGCACGCCGCCTGTGACGCGCTGTTCTCGGCCGCCGGGATCGGCGACCTGGGCGCGCACTTCGGCACCGACCGGCCCGAGTGGGCCGGCGCGTCCGGGGTGACGCTGCTCGCCGAGGCGGCCCGGCTGGTCCGCGCGGCCGGCTTCGAGATCGGCAACGTCGCGATCCAGGTGATCGGGATTCGGCCGAAGATCGGCAAGCGCCGGGACGAGGCGCAGGCCGCGCTCGGCGCGGCGGTCGGCGCGCCGGTGTCGGTCTCCGGCACCACCACCGACGGCCTCGGCCTCACCGGCCGGGCCGAGGGCCTGGCGGCGATCGCCACCGCCCTGGTGTACGAGCGCCGTTGAGGCGGTGCGGTGAGCGGGCGGGAACAATCCCGGTCTGACGGGTGTTCACCGGGTGTCGCGGGGGCCCGAGTCGGTAGTGTGCGGCTCCGGGCCCGCGCGGGGCTTCCCCTCGGGCCGTGCCGCTGCCGACGAGATTGAGGTGTCCGATGAGCGCAGAACTCTCCGAGCGTGCCAAGGACCTGTTCGACGACAAGTCCTTCGCCGTGGTGTCCACGATCCAGCCCGACGGCAGCCCGCAGTCCTCGGTCGTCTGGGTCAAGCGGGACGGCGACGACATCCTGTTCTCCACCGTGGAGGGGCGCCGCAAGCACCTCAACCTGGTGAAGGACCAGCGGGTCTCGCTGGTGATCAACCCGCCGGAGAGCCCGTACACCTACCTGGAGGTGCGCGGCGAGGTCACGCTCACCCGCGAGGGCGGCAAGGAGCTGATCGACGAGCTGAACCTCAAGTACCGGGGCGAGCCCCTGTACACCTACGACGGCCCGGACGACGTGCGGGTGGTCGTCCGGCTGCGCCCGCGGAAGGTGGTCGGCTCGATCTGAGCCGCCCCCGGTGGAGGGGGCGCCGCCGACACGTCCCGGGACGGAACCCGGGGCGGAACCCGGGACGGAAAAGGCCCTGCCGCGGTATTGACATTTCGGAATGTCGCGGGGCACCCCCTCCTGCCCACTACGCTTGACGCTGTGAGCATTCGCCTGTACGACACCAGCACCCGCCAGGTACGCGACTTCGTCCCGCTTGTACCGGGTTGTGTCTCGATCTACCTGTGCGGCGCTACCGTCCAGTCGGCGCCACACATCGGGCACATCCGGTCCGGCCTCAACTTCGACGTCATGCAGCGGTGGTTCGCCTACCGCGGCTACCAGGTGACCTTCACCCGCAACGTCACCGACATCGACGACAAGGTGATCGCCAAGGAGCGCGAGCTCGGCACGCCGTGGTGGCAGATCGCCTACGCCAACGAGCGGGCCTTCAACGACGGCTACACGGCGCTGGGCTGCCTGCCGCCGACCGTCGAACCGCGGGCCACCGGGCACATCCCCGAGATGATCGAGATGATGCGCGGGCTGATCGAGCGCGGGCACGCCTACGCGGCCGAGGGCAACGTCTACTTCGACGTGAAGTCCTTCCCGGGGTACCTCGCGCTCTCCAACCAGAAGCTGGAGAACCTCCAGCAGCCCAGCGGCGAGGGCGAGACCGGCAAGCGGGACCCGCGCGACTTCGCGATGTGGAAGACCGCCAAGCCCGGCGAGCCCAGCTGGGAGACCCCGTGGGGCCGCGGCCGTCCCGGCTGGCACCTGGAGTGCTCGGCGATGGCCCACAAGTACCTGGGCGCCGCCTTCGACATCCACGGCGGCGGCCTGGACCTGATCTTCCCGCACCACGAGAACGAGATCGCCCAGTCCAAGGCGTTCGGCGACGACTTCGCCAACTTCTGGGTGCACAACGCGTGGGTCACCATGGCCGGCGAGAAGATGAGCAAGTCGCTCGGCAACTCGGTGCTGGTCTCCGAGATGGTCCAGCGCTGGCGGCCGATCGTGCTCCGCTACTACCTGGCCGCCCCGCACTACCGCTCGATGATCGAGTACAGCGAGGAGTCGCTGCGCGAGGCCGAGGCCGGCTTCGGCCGGATCGAGGGCTTCATCCAGCGCACCGTGGAGCGCTGCGGCGCGGTCGACGCCGCGCCCGAGGTGCCGCCGGCCTTCGCCGAGGCGATGGACGACGACCTGGGCGTGCCGCAGGCGCTCGCGATCGTGCACACCGCCGTCCGCCAGGGCAACAGCGCCCTCACGGCGGACGACAAGGAGAGCGCGGTGGCGCGGTTGGCCGAGGTCCGTGCGATGCTCGGAGTACTGGGACTCGACCCGCTCGACCCGCAGTGGGCCGGCGCGGAGCGCGGCGAGGACCTGCACGGCGTGGTCGACTCGCTGGTCCACCTGGTCCTGGAGCAGCGGCAGGCGGCGCGGGCCCGCAAGGACTTCGCCACCGCGGACGCCATCCGCGACCAGCTCGGCCTGGCCGGGCTGTCGATCGAGGACACCCCGTCCGGCCCGCGCTGGACGATCAACAGCCAGTAACCCCCGGGCGACCGAGGGGTGAGGTGGGGCCGTACCGGACCGGTGCGGCCCTCCCGCATGACGGAGCGCATGCCGTCGGCCGTACCGGTTCGCACCGGGACGGCCGGCCATGCCGGACAGACAGACAGGAAGTACAGCCATGGCCGGCAACAGCCAGCGCAGGAACCGCCGCAACCCCGGGTCGAAGAAGGGCGCGAGTGTCGGTACCGGCGGCCACAGCCGGAAGGCACTCCAGGGCAAGGGCCCGACCCCGCGCGGTGAGGAGCGCAAGGGTCACCCGAAGCAGCGGGCCGCCAACGCCGCGCTCAAGCGCGAGCGGGACGCCAAGGCCCGGGCCGGCATGCGCCGGGCCGGTGCCGGCGGTCGCGGCGGTCGCGGCGGGGCGGGCTCCGCGGAGCTGGTCTTCGGCCGCAACTCGGTGGTCGAGGCGCTGCAGGGCGACGTGCCGGCCAACGCGCTGTACGTCCAGCAGTTCATCGACACCGACGACCGGGTCCGGGACGCCTTCCAGGCCGCCAACGACCGGGGCATCCCGCTGATGGAGGCCCCGCGGCCGCAGCTGGACCAGATGACCGGCGGGATGAACCACCAGGGCCTGGTGCTGCAGGTCCCGCCGTACGAGTACGCGCACCCCGAGGACCTGCTGGAAGAGGCCGCGGAGTCCGGCCGGGACGCGCTGATCGTGGCGCTGGACGGCGTCACCGACTCGCGCAACCTGGGCGCCGTGGTCCGCTCCGCCGCCGCCTTCGGCGCGCACGGCGTGGTCATCCCCGAGCGCCGCGCGGCCGGGATGACCGCCGGTGCCTGGAAGACCTCCTCGGGTGCCGCGGCCCGGCTGCCCGTCGCCCGGGCCACCAACCTGACCCGGGCGCTGGAGGCGTACCAGAAGGCCGGTCTGCTGGTGGTCGGCCTGGCCGCCGACGGCGAGGCCGAGATCGGCGACCTGGAGGCGCTGACCGGGCCGGTGGTGATCGTCGCGGGCAGCGAGGGCAAGGGCCTGTCCCGGCTGGTCTCGGAGACCTGCGACCTGCGGGTGCGGATCCCGATGTCCGGGCTCACCGAGTCGCTGAACGCCGGTGTCGCCGCCGGTGTCGTGCTGTACGAGGCGGCGCGGCTGCGGGCCAAGGTCGGCTGACCTGCCACTGCACAGGACGGGTGTCCGGCGCAGGCGTTCTCCGGAACCGCCCGCCGTTCGTCCGCAAGACGGGTGAAAGCGATCGGGTCCGACCGGGCCCGATCGCTTTTCTCATGATCACTTCAAGGGGCCTCCCGATATCCACTCGGGAGAGTGTCCTAACCGGGTGTCACCCGGTTAGACGGGCGTGGACACCAGAACACCTCGGCGCCCGCTCCTGGGCGGTGGCAGCACCGGGATAGACGCGGACCCCGGCCTCAACACCGTCAAGGTGCCGTCCGACCCGGCGCGCCTCAGCAGCACCCAGGCGAGCTTCCGGCTCAAGCTCGGCACCCCGGTGGCGCCGCTGATCGACGCCCCGGCCGGACTGCTCTCCACCGGTGCCGCGTTCGGCGACCCGTACGGCGCCCAGGGCCTGATCCGCCGCCCGCTGGTCACCCCGCAGGTGGTCGTCCCGGCCGGCAGCGTGTCGGCGCTCGCCGGGGGCGGCGCCGGCGGGCCGCGCCGCAAGGGCCGGGTCACCCCGGTCACCTGGACCGGCGAGGCCCGGCCGGGCGACGTCGCGGCCACCCGGCTGCTGGAGGCGGTCCGGCTCGGCGGCGTCCCGGCCGGGGTCGGCGGCCGCGGCGGCGGACGGTCGGACGGCTCCCTCGCGGACGAGGACACCCAGGTGATCCCGCCGTACGGCGGCGCCCGGACCGTGCCGCGCCAGCCGCGCGAGGGCGACGGCACCGCCACCGAGGCCGGCGTCGGCCCGGTCGGCGCGCCGCAGGGCTGGACGCCCAGCGGCGAGCTGCCCGAGGTCTCGGCCGCCGGCGCCGAGGGCAGGCCGCCCTGGTACCCCGGCCGCCGGGTCGACCTCGGCCTGGTGCTGCTGCCGCTGCGCGCGGTGCTCGGCTCGCTCTCGGTCTACGCCGGGTTCAGCAAGCTCTGCGACCCGGTGTACTTCGACGGCGGCGAGCGCGGCTCGATGATGCGCTGGCTCTCCTCGCTGCACCCGTGGAAGGTCGCCGAGCCGCTGCTGGCCTTCGCCATGGCGCACCCGGTCGGCTCCGGCCTGGTGGTGTCGTTCACCGAGATCGTGGTCGGCGTGCTCACCCTGCTCGGCCTCTGGCAGCGGCTCGCGGCCGGCGCGGCGATGCTGCTCTCCGCCGCGCTGCTGTTCACGGTCAGCTGGAAGGCCGTCCCGGTCTACGACACGCCCGACCTGATCTTCCTGGCGGCGTGGAGCCCGCTGCTGATCGCCGGGGCGCCGTTCGCCTCGCTGGACGGGCGGCTCAACCTGGAGGCCTGGCGGCGGTACGGCGCGGGCGCGCCGACCGCGCTGCGCCGCCGGGTGCTGCGGCGCGGCGCGGTGGTCACCGCGGTCGTGGTCGGCCTGACCCTGCTGCTCGGCTCGATGCTGGGCGCGGCGGTCCGCACCGGGGGCCGGCCGCACCCGGCCCCGGCCCGGCCGGCCACCGACTACGGGACGCCGGTCTGGCCCAGCGGCGGGCCGTCCGTCACCCCCGCCGGGAAGGGCCCGTCCACCTCGCCCTCGCCCGCCGCCTCCCGGCCCGCCGCGCCCACCACCGCCTCCACGGCGGCGCCGTCCGGCGCCCCGGCCTCGGCGAGCGGCAAGCCGGCGACGGCCACGCCGAGCGGCAAGGCGAAGAGCGCCAAGCCGGAGACCGGGGCGGCCAGCCCCGCCGCCCCGGCGGCCTCCGCGCCGCCGGCCGCCCCGGCCCCGGCCGGGTCGACGCCCGCGCCGCGCGGCACCCCGGCGCCGGGGGCCGGCGCCGGGACGGCCTCGAAGCCGAGCCCGAGCAGCGGGACGGGCAGCGGCACGGGCGGTGCGCCGTCCGGCTCCGGGACGGGCTCCGGTTCGGGCTCGGGGCTGCTGGGCGGGGTGCTGGGCAGCGCGCCGCTGGCCGAGCTGTCCGGCGCCGGCGCCCGGAACTCCCGCCCGGGGACGCCGACGGCCACCTGACGGGTCCTGGGCGGCTGGGTACGACGATCGGCCGGGTGCTCCGTGGGGGAGCACCCGGCCGATCGTCGTGTGCGGGGCCCCGGCTAGCTCGGGGTGCGGCCGGCGCCCGAGGCGAGCTCCTTGGCGGCCTCGGTGAGGTCCTTCGCGGTGTCGATGGCGCGCCAGTAGACGCCCTGCGGCAGCTGGTAGCCGGCCAGCCGCTTGCCGCGGGCCAGCTGCGGGAAGGTGGTCCGCTCGTGGTCGCCGACGTCCGGCAGCAGCTCGGCGAACTCCGGGCTGAACACGTAGAGCCCGGCGTTGATGAGGAACGGCGACGGCGGGGCCTCGATGAAGTCCAGCACGTTGCCGAACTGGTCGGTCTCCACCGCGCCCCACGGGATCCGCGGCCGGGCCAGCGCGAGGGTCGCGACGGCGTCCCGCTCGTGGTGGAAGGCGGCCATGTCGCGCAGGCTGAACCTGGTCCAGATGTCGCCGTTGGTGGCGTACCAGGGCTCGTCGGGGCGGGGCAGCGCCTTGGCGGCGTACTTGAGCCCGCCGCCGCGGCCGAGCGGTTCGGCCTCGACCACGGTGCGGACCCGCAGCGGCAGGTCGGTCCGGTCGAGCCACTCCTCCAGCACGTCGGCCAGGTGCCCGCAGGAGACGACCGCGTCGGTGACGCCCTCGGCGGCGAGCCAGGCCAGCTGGTGGCCGAGGATCGGGATGCCCGTGCCGGGGATCTCCACCAGCGGCTTGGGGCGGTCGTCCGTGTAGGGGCGCAGCCGGGAGCCCTGGCCGCCGGCCAGGATGACGGCCTGGGTCACCGGCACCGGGCCGTGGGCGACCGGGCCTTGGGCGGGGGTGTGCGGGGGGACGGCCGTGGGGCCGGAGTCAGCGGTCATGGCTGAACAATAGGCGGGCCCGGGCGGCCGCGTGGGTGGCTCGGCGAGCCCGTGCCCCGCGGAGCTCCCGCCCGCCTCGTGTGCCCCAGCAGCCCCGTCCGCCTGGTCCGCCTGGTCCGTCGGGGACGGTTGGCGGCGCCCGCCGGGGTCAGCTCGCCGCGCCCGCCGCGAACGACCCGTCGCAGACCGGGCGGGCGAAGGACCGGGCGCGCTGCACGTCGCCCTGGTACTTGCGCACCGCGGCCTTGCCCAGCTCGGTGGCGAGCGAGCTGCAGTACGGCGTGAGCGCGGGCTGCTCGCGCATCGAACGCTCCAGCAGGTCGAGCGCGCTGCCCGGGTTGTGGGCCCGCAGCTCGTCCAGCAGCACGACGCGCAGCGCGTCCTGCGGGGCGAGGCCGTCGGGGGCCTTGCCGGTGGTCGCCGCCCGGCCGATCCCGGCGCCGTCCTCGCTGGCCGCCGCGACGACCTGCTGGTCCAGCGCGGTGGGCGGGGCCCACGGCACCCTGGTCACGGCGAGGGTGCCGGTGGTCACCAGGACGACGGGCAGGGTGAGGGCGACGGTCTGGCCGATGCGGCGAACTAGCTGTTTCACGCTCAGGAGAGTAGCGGTGGGTACGGGCCGGATCGCCCTCCGTTACACCATCGGGTGACACGGTGTCCGGGTTCGTCCCTGCGCCGTGTTGACGTCACCACCCGTTGGGGTGGCTGTTCGCCGTTCGGGGGTCGCCGCTCGGGGCTCCGGGCGCCGGGACGACGGAGCCCCGCCGGACCGGTGGGGTCCGACGGGGCTCCGTGACGCGCGGGCCGGGGCCTCAGCTGGAGAGGCGGGCGCCGGTGGTGGTGTTGAAGACGTGGGTCTCGTCCGCGACCGGCACGACGTGGATGGTCTCGCCGCGGGCCGGGATCTGGCGGCCGTGCACGCGGACGACCAGGTCCTTGTCCTCGCCGCCGATCTTGGTGGTGCCGTAGACGAAGCCGTCCGAGCCGAGCTCCTCGACCACGTTGACGGTGACCGCGACGCCCTCGATGCCGCCGCCGGGGACGATCTGGAAGTGCTCCGGGCGGATGCCGACGGTCACGTTCTTGTCGGTGCCGGCGCCGGCCAGGTCCTCGCGGGAGATGTTGACGACCGAGCCGCCGAACTTCACGCCGCCGTCGACCAGCGGCACCTCGACCAGGTTCATCGCGGGCGAGCCGATGAAGCCGGCCACGAACAGGTTGGCGGGCTTGTCGTACATGTTGCGCGGGGTGTCGACCTGCTGGAGCACGCCGCCCTTGAGCACCGCGACCCGGTCGCCCATGGTGAGCGCCTCGGTCTGGTCGTGGGTGACGTAGACGGTGGTGATGCCCAGGCGGCGCTGCAGGCCGGCGATCTGGGTGCGGGTCGAGACGCGGAGCTTGGCGTCCAGGTTGGACAGCGGCTCGTCCATCAGGAAGACCTGCGGCTCGCGGACGATCGCGCGGCCCATCGCGACGCGCTGGCGCTGACCGCCGGAGAGCGCCTTCGGCTTGCGGTCCAGGTACTCGGTGAGGTCGAGGATCTTGGCGGCCTCTTCGACCTTGGTGCGGATCTCGCTCTTGTTGACGCCGGCGATCTTGAGCGCGAAGCCCATGTTCTCGGCGACCGTCATGTGCGGGTACAGCGCGTAGTTCTGGAACACCATCGCGATGTCCCGGTCCTTCGGGGGCAGGTGGGTCACGTCGCGGTCGCCGATCCGGATGGCGCCGCCGTTGACGTCCTCCAGGCCGGCCAGCATGCGGAGGCTGGTCGACTTGCCGCAGCCGGAGGGACCGACCAGGACGAGGAACTCGCCGTCCGCGATCTCCAGGTCCAGCCCGTCCACCGAGGGCTTGGTCGCCCCGGGGTAGACGCGGGTCGCCTTGTCGTACGTCACAGAAGCCATGGCTGTGCTCTCCTTCACCGGCAGGAACGTGCCGGACGATCCGAGTAAAGGGGGGTGGGACTGCTCGGGCCGATCCGTCCGCAGTGGTCTGAACCACAGCACGAACCGACTCCCGGCGACGCTACCTGCGCTTCCGCCGCTTGTCAGCCCCCGGCCGACCCGAATTCGGCCACGGTTCCATCACGCCCGCCCCGCGCCGGGCCCCCGGCCCAACCCCCGGATATCCCACCACCGCTCCGCCCCCGCCCGGTAGACTGCCCCCGGTGCCGCCGTGACCACGTCGCGGACGGTCACCATGCCTCCTTAGCTCAGCTGGCCAGAGCACCGCTCTTGTAAAGCGTAGGTCGTCGGTTCGAATCCGACAGGGGGCTCGACAGGTCCTCCGTGAAGGCCCTCCGGCGCGCAGCCGGGGGGCCTTCGTCGTTCGCTCAGGGCTTGGGCGGGCGGAGGTGGCGGAGGGTGTGGCCGGGGTGGTGGGCGGTGAAGAGCTCGGCGGCGCGGCGGTAGGAGAGGCGGGCCCGGTGGGTGTGCGGGCAGCGGTCGGCGGCGGGGGTGCCGGCGGGGGCGCGGCGGTCGGTGAGGAAGAGCGGGCCGGTGGTGCGGCCGGCGAGCAGCAGGGGGAGCAGGCGGGCGGTGCCGGACTGCCAGTGCAGGGGCCGGGCCGGGGGCCGGGTGCGGCGGTGCGGGAGGTCGAGGTCGTCGACGTCCAGGGCGAGGACGGCCTCGACCGGGGCGCCGCTCTCGTGCAGGAGGTGCCAGAGGGTCTGCTCGCGCAGCGGGGCGCGGCGGGCGGGGGCGGTGGGCGGCCGGTCGGGGCTGAGCCGGTCGCCGGCGGGGGCCGGCAGCGGGCGGGGGCGCAGGCCGCGGCCCGGGTCGGTGTCGATCCAGCCCTGGGCGCGCCACCAGGTCAGGGCGGCGCGCAGGGTGGAGAGTTCGCGGTTGAGGGTGCGCGGGTCGGTGTCCGCGGCGCGGCGGTCGGCGGCGGCGCGCAGCCGGGCGGCGGCCTCGGGGTGGTCGAGCCGGGCGAGCGGCAGCACGGGCGGCCGGGCGCGGCGCCGTTCGGGGCCGGTGGGGGCGGGGCGGTCGGCGAGCGCCCAGGCCCAGGTGTGCAGGGCGATCCGGTAGATCCGGCGGGAGCCGTCGGCGAGTCCGGAGGCGGCCAGGTAGCGCTCGACGGCGACCGCGTACTCGACCGGGGGGAGGGGTGCCATGGGCGTCCTGCTTTCCGCAGTAAACGATGGTTGGCCGGGCTCCCCGGCATCCTAGCGGATGTGCAGTAAACGCAGGTGGGAGCGGGAGTTGGGGGCCTTTTACTGCGGTAGTGGGGTGGTTTTCGAACATTGATGCCCATCGGCTCAGGTTTTTCTCCGGAAAGCCTTGTCGGGGCTTTCCGGGTGTGGGCAGACTGGGTGACCGTGACGGAGCGGACGGAGCGGGACCCGGCCGGCCGCCGACGGCTGACCAGCCGTCTGGCGGTGCTGGGCGAACGCGATTTCAGGTGGTTCTTCATCGGCTACGCGACCTCGCTGATCGGCTCCACGATGGCGCCGGTCGCGGTGGCCTTCGCGGTCCTCGACGGCGGGGGCGGCGGGACGGCGCTGGGCGGCGTGATGGCCGCCCGGATCCTGCCGATCGTGCTGGTGCTGCTGCTCGGCGGGGTGATCGCGGACCGACTGGGCAGCCGCCGGGTGATGCTGGCGGCCGACGTGCTGCGCTCCGCCGTCCAGGCCGCGTTCGCGGCGGCGCTGGTGACCGGGCACGCGCCGGTCTGGGTG
Source organism: Kitasatospora sp. NPDC093806 (assembly GCF_040683335.1). NCBI lineage: Bacteria > Bacillati > Actinomycetota > Actinomycetes > Kitasatosporales > Streptomycetaceae > Kitasatospora > Kitasatospora sp. NPDC093806. Next base: position 4,918 of record NZ_JBFBDO010000047.1, on the reverse strand, counting down.
ATGGTCGCGCTGGTCGCCGTCTGGGGGCTGGGCGAGGGGGTGTTCCTGCCGGCGCTGGGCGCGCTGGTGCCCGCGTTGGTGCGCCGCAAGGAGCACCTGCCGGACGCCAACACCCTGCTGGGGCTGGCGCGTTCGGTGTCGACGGTGGCCGGTCCGGCGCTCGCCGGGGTGATCACGGCGGGGTACGGCCCGGGGGCGGTGCTGCTGATCGACGCGGTGACGTACGGGATCGGCGCGCTCGCACTGGCCCGGCTGTCGGTCGCCGGGCCGGCCGCGGCGGATGCCGCCGACGGGGGCTCGATGCTGGCCGACCTCCGGGACGGCTGGGACGAGTTCCGCTCGCGCCGGTGGCTCTGGGTGACCACCGTGCAGATGGCGCTGTTCAACCTGCTGGTCTGGGCGCCGTTCCTGGTGCTGGGCCCGCTGACCGCGCAGCGCGAGCTGGGCGGGGCGCGGGCCTGGGGCCTGGTGATGGGCGTCTACGGGGCCGGCGCGGTGCTGGGCGGCCTGCTGATGCTCGGCCGCCGGCCGGGGCGGCCGCTCGCGGTGGCGACGGTGGCGACGCTCGGCTGGGCGCTGCCCTCGGCGGCGCTCGCGGCGGGGCTGCCGCTGGGCTGGACGGTCGGCGCGGCGCTGCTGGCCGGGGTGGGGTCGACGGTCTGCGGCTCGCTGTACGACTCGACGCTGCAGAGCTGGGTGCCGACCGAGGTGCTGGCGCGGGTCACCGCGTTCGGCGGGCTGGGCGCGTTCGTGCTCGGGCCGCTCGGCCTGGCGGCGGCCGGTCCGGTGGCCGACCGGGTCGGGGTGCCGGCCGTGCTGGCGTTCGGCGCGGGGTGGCAGCTGCTGGCCGGGGTGGCGGTGCTGGGGGTGCGCGCGGTGCGCTGCCGGGGCTGGGAGGACGGCGCGGAGCGGCGGTCCGGGCCGGCGCTCCCCGCGGAGGCGGCGGAAGCGGCCGCCCGCTGAACCGTGCGGTGCTTGGGCCGCCGGCGCCCGAGGGGCACGGCGCCCCGGGCGGCCGTACGGTGGACAAGTGCGGGGGCGAACGGAGGAGGTAGGCCATGCCCGGTTCTCTCACCATCAGCCACCACGAGGCGGCCGCCGCCGTCGACCATACGGACGCCCGGCGGCTCGCCACGGTGCTCGACGAGCTCGCGTACCTGCTGGAGATCCCGGGGCCGAACCGGATCAACGACGCCCAGCTCGCCGCCCTGTGCGAGGGCCGCGCCCCCGACCGGGCCGAGCTGGCGCACTGGTCGCGGGCGCTCGCCGCGGAGCTCAAGGGCCGGCGGTAGCACCGGGTGGGATGAACGCGCCGGAGCACCCGCCGGACCCGCCGTACGATGGCGCGCGGGGCGGGTGGTCCGCGCGTGCCCTCCGGGCGCCGGGGTGGCCGGCGGCCGGTCCGGCGGAGCGGGGCGGGGGTTCGGACGTGGTGCAGCGGGGGCGGTCCGGGGCGGTGCCGATGTCCTGGCTGGCGGTGGAGACGCCGCTGCCGAGCGGCCCGCTGCACGTCGCGGTGACGCCGCGGGGCGTGGCGGCGGTCGGCTACCTCGGGCTCGCCGCCGAACTGCCGCGCTGCACCGACGAGTCGAAGATCGCCGCGGTCACCGGCCGGGTCGGCGAGTACCTGGCGGGCCGGCGGCGGGAGCTGGACCTGCCGATCGACTGGAGCCTGAGCGGCGGCCCGCACCGCACCGTGCTGCAGGCGCTGCTCCGCGAGGTGCCGTACGGGCGGACCATCACCTACGGCGAACTGGCCGTCCGCAGCGGGGTTTTCGGCGACGTCGACGAGCCCGGGCTGGCGGCCCGGACGGTCGGGCAGATGATGGCCGCCAACCCCGTCGCGCTGCTGGTGCCCTGCCACCGGGTGGTGGCGGCGGACGGGATCGGCGGCTTCGGCGGCGGCCGGGTCGGGATCGACGTGAAGCGCTGGCTGCTCACCCTGGAGGGCGTGCTGGAGCCGACGCTGGACTGGAACGGGCCGCTCTGACCGCCCGGCTGATGGCAAGTCAGTGCACCAGCTGGGCCTCCGGCAGGCCGGTCCGGACCGGTGCCGCCTGGCGCGGCAGCACCGGGTGGATGCCGGAGACCAGGGTGTACTCGATGCCCGCCGGGTCCCCGGTCCACTCGGTGTCCGGGCGTTCGCCGAGCGCCAACTGCACGGCCGCCCACGGCAGGTTGAGCCCGCACAGGCGCAGCTGGTGCAGTCCGCCGGAGGGCCGGGTGTTGACGTCGATCACCACCGGCTCGCCGCGCAGGTGCCGGAACTGCACATTGGAGAGGTAGGCCATGCCGGTGGCCTCGACCAGCCGGCGGGCGGGTTCGAGGTACTGCGGCGCGGTGGTGAAGCTGCGCCGGCGCCGGGCCTTGCTGCGCCCGACGGCGGCGAGCAGGGTGCCGTCCCGGTCGGCGAGGCAGTCCACCGAGATCTCGGGGCCGTCGAGGTAGGGCATGACCAGCAGGTCGGCCGCCTCGCCGGGGGCGGTGCGGGCCGCCTCGGCGAGCGCGGCGGCCACCTGGTCGACCTGGACCCGGCTGTCCCAGCCGGCCAGCCGGTGCAGGCCGAACGGTTCGCGGGTGAGCACCCGGAACCCCTCGCCGCCGGCCCCGGCGGCGGGCTTGAGGCAGGCGGCGAGGCCGGCCGCCTCGATCCGGTCGACGGCGTCGACCAGCTCCTCGGCGGTGCGGACCAGCCACCACGGCGGGGTGGGCAGTCCGGCGTCGGCGATCGCCGCGTAGCCGTCGGCCTTGCTCTCGAAGGCGGCGATCGCGGCGGCCGGCGGGCAGGCCAGCGCGGTGCCGACGGCCTCGAACTCGGGCCGGTGCAGGGATATCGCGAGCTGGTGCAGCCGGGGCAGGAAGACGTCGACGCGGTGGCGGGCGCAGTAGTCGAGGGCGAAGGCGACGTAGGCGTCGGGGGTGAGGTCGGCGGGTTCCAGGCCGGCGTGGTCGGCGACGGCGAGGACGGGGGAGTCGGGGTCGACGTGGGTCGCGTGGATCCGCAGCGGGCGCGGTGCGGCGCGCAGCTGTTCGATGAAGAACACGTTCTCGGCGTACGTGCGGTTGAGCCAGACGTTGACGGGGGCGCTCATCAGGCCTCCCAGGGCAGGGGTGAACGAGGGGAAGGGCTGCTGGTGTGGCCGCGCTCGTCAACTGGCCCCGTGGCCCTTTGAGGTGGCACCTTAGCGGCCCGCCGCGCGGCTTCGAACGCGGGGTCGACCTGTCGCGCGGGGGCCGGGCGCGGGCGGCTGGATCATATTCTCGATCATATGCTCGAATAAATATCGATCAGACATTCTATTCGTACTATTTTTGCGGTTATTCCGACCACTCGAAAGAGTGATTGCGGTCGCCATCCGAATGGGCCCACCATGGATTGTTGCAAGTTGCCAGGCGACACTTCATCGGGTACGGGTACGCGAAGGGCTTCCTATGTCGACCGAAACCAACGTCGGTATTCCCGCGGCGGGCGGTGAACCGCAGACCCGCGACCAGCAGAGTCTCGCCACCGCGGCCGCGCGGAACCTCGCGACGACCACCAAGTCCGCACCGCAGATGCAGGAGATCAGCCCCCGCTGGCTGCTCCGGATGCTGCCGTGGGTCCAGGTCTCGGGCGGCACCTACCGGGTCAACCGGCGGCTGCGGCACGCCGTCGGCCGCGGCCGGGTGAGCTTCGACCGGACCGGCGCCGAGGTGCGGATCATCCCGCCCACCCTGCGCGAGGTGCCGGTGCTGCGCGGCTTCCCGGACGACGCCGTGCTGGAGGAGCTGGCCGGGCGCTTCGTCCAACGCGAGTTCTCCGCGGGTGAGGTCCTGGTCGCCGCCGGAGCGCCGATCGACGAGGTCTTCATCATCGCGTACGGCAAGCTCAACCGGTTCGGAACCGGCAAGTACGGCGAGGAGACGGTGGTCGGCACCCTGGCCGACGGCGACCACCTCGGCGACGAGGCGCTCCAGCAGGAGAACGGCAGCTGGCCGTACACCGTCCGGGCGGCCACCGCCGGTACCGTGCTGGTGCTCTCCTGGCCCGCCTTCCAGGAGCTCGCCGACCGTTCCGAGGCGCTCCAGCTGCAGATCATGGAGTACCTGGCCGGCTTCCAGCAGCCGCAGAACAAGCACGGCGAGGCGGCGATCGACCTCTCGGCCGGCCACCACGGCGAGTACGAGCTCCCCACCGCCTTCGTGGACTACGAGCTCAAGCCGCGCGAGTACGAGCTCAGCGTCGCGCAGACCGTGCTCAAGGTGCACTCCCGGGTCGCGGACCTCTACAACCAGCCGATGAACCAGACCGAGCACCAGCTCCGGCTGACCGTCGAGGCGCTGCGCGAGCGCCAGGAGCACGAGCTGATCAACAACCCGGAGTTCGGCCTGCTCCGGAACGCCGAGTACGACCAGCGGATCCAGACCCACTCCGGCCCGCCCACCCCGGACGACATGGACGAGCTGCTGAGCCGCCGGCGCGGCACCAAGCTCTTCCTGGCCCACCCGCGGACCATCTCCGCGATCGGCCGCGAGTGCAACCGGCGCGGCCTCTACCCGGACACGGTCGAGGTCCACGGCCGCCAGGTGTTCGGCTGGCGCGGGGTGCCGGTCTTCCCGTGCAACAAGATCCCGATCGTCGGCGGCCACACCAGCTCGATCATCGCGATGCGCACCGGCGAGGACAACCAGGGTGTCATCGGTCTGCACCAGACCGGAATTCCCGATGAAATCGAGCCGAGCCTCTCGGTCCGATTCATGGGGATCAACGAGCAGGCCGTCATTTCCTATCTGGTGAGCGCCTACTACTCGGCCGCCGTTCTGGTGCCGGACGCCGTCGGCGTTCTGGAGAACGTCGACATCGCCCACCACCAGGGCTGACCGGGGCCGGTCGGATCGCGCCGCCCGGCCGGGCCGGACCAGGCCCGCCGGGCGGCGC
>NZ_JBFBDO010000046.1:0-58897 GCF_040683335.1 Kitasatospora sp. NPDC093806 | reverse complement strand
TCGTGCCCGCCGGCGAGGACGAGGAAGGCCACCAGTTCTACGCCCCACCGAGACGCCGGCGGCCGCGCCGACGGACACCCCCGCGCCCGCCCCGACCGAGACGGCGCCGCCCGCCCCGCCGGTGACCGAGACGCCCGCACCGGTGGCACCGACGCCCGCCCCGCAGCCCGAGACGCCGACCCCGGCCCCGGCGGCCCCGACCTCGAAGCCGGCCCCCAAGCCCACCCCGGCCGCGCCCACCAGCAAGCCCGCCGACGGCGGCGGGACCACGACGACCGGCGGGTCCGGCACCGGCGGGTCCACGACCGGCGGCTCCACGACCGGGGGTGACGGCTCGACCGGCAGCTCCTCGACCACGGGTGGATCGAGCACGGGTGGGTCGAGCACGACCACCGGCGGCAGCGCCGGCACCGTGCACCAGGGCTCGTTCTGCTCCCCGGCCGGCGCGACCGGCGTGACCAGCGCGGGCACCCCGATGGTCTGCCGCCCGGACGCCAACGGCCGCAACCGCTGGGGACAGTCCGGCTGACAGCTGACAACTGACAACTGACAGATAACAGCTGACAGATAACGTCATCTGTTATCTGTCAGCTGTCATTTGTCAGTCGCCCCCGTCCGCCCCCTACGGCACCGCCCGCTCCACCCGGCGGCGCTTGATGGTGCGGAACCGGCGGGCCACCTGGCGGGCCAGGTCGGCGGCGCCGACCAGCCCGGCCTCGTTGCCCAGGGCCGCGTGCACGATGGTCGCCTCGGGCCGGAAGCCGCGGCCGGTGAGGGTGCGGCGGAAGGTGTCGCGGGCGGGCCCGAGCAGCAGGTCGCCCGCCTCGGAGACGCCGCCGCCGATGACGAAGCGCCCCGGGTCGAGGGCGGCGGCCAGGTTGGCGATGCCGACGCCCAGCCAGGTCCCCACGTCGTACAGCAGCTCGGTGGCGGTCGGGTCGCCGCCCCGGGCCGCCTCGGTGACCAGCGGCCCGGTGATGCCCTCGACGGCGCCGCCGGCCAGCGCCAACAGCGGCTGGACCACCGGGGACTCCTCGGCGACCAGTTCACGGGCGTCCCGGACCAGCGCGTTCCCCGAGGAGTACTGCTCCCAGCAGCCCCGGTTGCCGCACGGGCAGCGGTGCCCGCCGGGCACCACCTGCATGTGCCCGAACTCCCCCGCCAGCCCGTACCGCCCCCGGTCCACGTAGCCGTCGCGGACGACGGCGCCGCCGATGCCGGTGCCCAGGGTGAGCATCACCATGTGCTCCTCGCCCCGGCCGGCGCCGAACCGCCACTCGGCCCAGGCCGCGGCGTTGGCGTCGTTCTCGACGATCACCGGGAACCGCAGCCGCTCGCTGAGCGCCTCCTGGAGCGGCTCGTTGCGCCAGTTGAGGTGCGGGGCGAAGAGCACCTTGGAGCGGTCGGCGTCGACCCAGCCGGCCGCGCCGATGCCCACCGCGTGGACGTCGTGCCGGTCGGCCAGCTCCAGCACCAGCTCGACGATGACGTCCTCGACCACCTTGGGGCTCTTGGACTTGTGCGGGGTGTCGGTGCGGAGCTTCTCCAGCACCTTGCCCTCGCCGTCGACCACGCCGGCGACGACCTTGGTGCCGCCGATGTCGACGCCGATCGTCGGCAGCCGGAGCAGCCCGGCGGGCAGGGCCCGGCGGCGGCGCTCGGCGCGCGGCCCCAGGCCGAGCAGGGTGGGCAGGACCGGGGCCCGTCCGGGGCCTTGGGGGCTGGTCACGGCTGCGGACGCTCCTCTGCGGAATCGGTCGACGGAGAGTCGGTGGACGGGGAGTCGGTGGACGGAGAACCGGTGGACCCGGGCCGGGCGAGCTCGTGGGAGAGCTCGGCGAGGTCGGACCCGCCGGCCATCTCGGTGGTCAGCTGCTCCAGGCCGATCTCCGCCCGCGGGTGGCTGCCGGCCATCCGGCCCCGCTTGAGCAGGGTGAAGTGGTCGCCGACCAGGTACGCGTGGTGCGGGTTGTGGGTGATCAGCACGACGCCCAGGCCGGCGTCCCGGGCGGCGGTGACGTACTTGAGCACCACCCCGGACTGCTTGACGCCGAGCGCGGCCGTCGGCTCGTCCAGGATGAGCACCTTGGCGCCGAAGTGCACGGCGCGGGCGATGGCCACGCACTGGCGCTGGCCGCCGGACAGGGTGCCGATCGGGCGGTCGACGTCGGGCAGGTCGATGCCCATGTCGGCGAGCGCCCGGCGGGTGGTGGCGCGCATGCCGTCGGCGTCCAGCCGCAGGCCGCCCCAGCGCTTGTGGCCCTGTTCGGAGCCGAGGAAGAAGTTCCGCCAGACCGGCATCAGCGGCACCACCGCGAGGTCCTGGTAGACGGTCGCGATGCCGCGGTCGAGGGCCTGCCGCGGGGAGGCGAAGCGGACCTCCTCGCCGCCCACCGTGAGGGTGCCCTCGTCGTGCTGGTGCAGCCCCGCGATGATCTTGATCAGGGTGGACTTGCCGGCGCCGTTGTCGCCGAGCACGCAGCTGATCTCGCCGGCCCGCAGGGTCAGCGAGACGTCCTCCAACGCGCGGACGGTGCCGTAGGTCTTGCCGACGCCCGTCAGGGAGAGCAGCTCGGTCGTCGTGTCCGGCGCGGTCATCGGGGCCCCCGTTCGGCGCGGCGCTTGACCCAGGAGTTCAGCAGGGCGGCGAGCAGCAGCATCGCGCCGAGGAAGAACTTGAACCAGTCCGGGTTCCACTGGGCGTAGATGATGCCCTTGCTGACCATGCCGAAGATCAGCGCGCCCAGCGCGGAGCCGACCACCGAGCCGTAGCCGCCGGTGATCAGGCAGCCGCCGATGACGGCCGCGACGATGTAGATCAGCTCGTTGCCGACGCCCTCGCCGGACTGCACGGTGTCGAAGGAGAACAGCAGGTGCTGTCCGAGCACCCAGGCGCCGAAGCCGACGAACAGGTAGAGCACGGTCTTGGTCCGGGCGACCGGGACGCCGACCGCGCGGGCCGCCGCCGCGTCGCCGCCGACCGCGAAGACCCAGTTGCCGAAGCGGGTGCGCAGCAGCACCCAGCTGCCGGCCAGCAGCAGGCCGAGCCACCACCAGACGGTGGCCTTGATCGTCAGCCCGCCGACGGTGACCTCGGAGGCGAACAGCCAGCGGCAGGCGGCGAAGCCCTCCATGTCGGAGATCGGCTTGGTGGAGACGGTGCCGGAGACCAGCTTGGTGACGCCGAGGTTGGCGCCGGTCAGCATCAGGAAGGTGCCGAGGGTGACGATGAAGCTCGGCAGCTTGGTGCGGGCGAGCATCCAGCCGTTGAACAGGCCGACCGCGAGGGTGACGGCCAGCGAGACCAGCACGCCCACCCAGGTCACCGCGGTGAGCTGGTAGGAGACCATCGACGAGGTGAGCGCGGCGGTGGTGACCAGGACGCCGGCCGAGAGGTCGAACTCGCCGCCGATCATCAGCAGCGAGACCGGCACCGCCATGATCCCGATGGTGGAGGCCGCGTACAGCACGGTGCCCAGCGAGGAGACCCGCAGGAAGGGCTCGGCGACGGCGGCGAACACCAGGAAGACCGCGGCGGCGGCGATCAGCGCGCCCAGTTCGGGCCGGGCGGCCAGCCGGCGCAGCGCCGCCGGGCGTTCACGCTCCTGGGCGAGGACGTCGGTGGTGCTCAACGCGTCCCCCTCGCGACGTACTCGGCGAGCGCGTCGGCGTCGGCCTTGGTGAGGATCTGCGGGCCGGTGGCCACCGGCTTGCCGCCGCCGAGCATGTCGAGGTTGGAGCGGTAGAGCCAGAGCAGGTCGACGCCCTCGTAGCCCTGGAGGTAGGGCTGCTGGTCGACGGCGAAGCCGACGGTGCCGGCCTTGAGGCCGGAGACCACCTGGGTGCCCAGGTCGAAGGTGTCGAGCTCGACCGGGCGGCGGGCGTCCTGGATCGCCTGCAGGCCGGTGGCGGCCATCGGGCCGGAGAGGGTGAGCACGGTGTCGATCGCCGGGTCGGCCTGGAGCTTGGCGGAGACCGCCGCGCGGGCGTCCGGCATGTTGACGCCGTCGACGTAGAGCACCTGGAACGCGCCGCCGGCCTTGCCCTGGGCGCCGGAGCAGCGCTGCTCCTGGCCGACGTTGCCCTGCTCGTGGATGACGCACAGGACGTTCTTGCGGCCGCGGCCGGCCAGCTCGGCGCCGGCGGCCTGGCCGGCGGTGGTCTCGTCCTGGCCGATGTGGGTGAGCGCGCCGAACTTCGCGGAGTACTCCTGGCCGGAGTTGACGGTGATGACGGGGATGCCGGCGGCCTTGGCCTTGCCGAGCACGTCGGCCATCGCGTCGCCCTTGGCGAGGGTGACCAGCAGGCCGTCGACCTTCTGGTCGATGGCGGCCTGGACGAGCTGGACCTGGTTCTGGGTCTGCGCGTCGTTGGAGTACAGGAAGGTGATGTTGTCCTTGGCCGCGGCCTGCTCGGCGCCCTTGCGCACGGTGTCCCAGAAGGCGTCGCCCGCGCCCGCGTGGGTCACCATGGCGACCTTCCAGCGGGGGGTGGTGACGGCGCTGCCGGCGCCGGCCGCCGCCTTGGCGCGGGCCTGCTCGGCGCGTCTGCCGCCGGTGCTGCTGCAGCCGGCGACGGCGACCATCAGGGCCAGGGCGGCGCAGACGGGCCGGAGCCGGCGGACGGGACTGATGCGGGTTGTGCTCATCCCCATAGTCTCGCTGCCCGGCGGACGCGCGTTCGCACCGCCTCGCCCGGCGGCCCGATCCGTGCGGACGGTATCGTGCCCTGCGGGGGGATTCCTGGGAGTCCGCTGAGCGCGACGTCCGGGCAGAGCCTGTCAGGGTGGCAGACTAGGGCGGGCCCGAAAAGGGAGCAACGCGTAAACGTGATGTTCCTCTCAGGTTTCGCACAGATTCGGACGGCAACCGATCCCCGTTTCAGGCCGTCTGATGCCATTGAGGTGGCGTTCCGGGCGAGTGGGGCCCGGGCGGCTTCGAACCCGGATACGAGAACTTCATGCAACTGACAGGTACGCCATTCTTCGTCTGCACGGTCATCCTCGTGCCGATCTCCATCGCCGTGGCGATGTGGTGCTGGGGCCGGGCCAAGGGTCCCAAGCCCGTGCGCGTCCTGTCCCGGCTCGCGATGATCGTGTTCTGCCAGGCCACCGCCGTGGTCATGGTCTTCGTCATGGTGAACAACGCCAACCTGATCTACGGCAGCTGGGACGACCTGCTCGGCACCGGCAAGCACGTGCGCGCGGTGCCGGTCGTCCCGCCGGCCGACCCGGGCGCGGGCACGGGCGCGGCGGGCAACGCGGCCGGCGGTGGCGGCGGCGCCCCGGCGGGCGACGCGGCCAAGCCGGCGGCCAACAAGGTCCAGCAGGCCTTCCGCGGCGTCGACGACCCCAAGGTGCCGGGCGACGTCAAGAAGACCGACCTGAAGGGCCAGCTGTCCGGGGTGGACGGCGAGGTGCTGGTCTGGCTGCCGCCGCAGTACGACGACCCGGCGTTCAAGGACAAGAAGTTCCCGGTGGTCGAGCTGATCCCCGGCTACCCGGGCTCCTCCTCCACCTGGTACGGCACCCTGAAGGTCTCCGAGCAGCTCAAGCCGCTGATGCAGCAGGGCAAGGTGGCGCCGTTCATCCTGGTCTCGCCGCGCACCCTGCTGCTGGGCAACCGCACCGACGCCGGCTGCACCGACATCGCGGGCAAGGTGAACGCGGACACCTGGCTGACCCGGGACGTCCCGCAGATGATCCTGGACAACTTCCGGGCCGACCCCTCCTCGGACCGCTGGGCGATCGCCGGGTACTCGGCCGGCGCGCACTGCGCCGCCAAGCTCTCGCTGGCCCACCCGAACCGCTACCGGGCCGGCGTCAGCCTCTCCGGCTACAACGACCCGGCGACCGAGAAGGACTCGCTGGTCGGCAAGGACGCCAAGCTGCGCGAGGCGAACAACCCGGTCAACATCCTGAAGACCGCCGCCCAGCCGCCCAAGGTCTCGCTGTACGTCTCCGGCAACAAGGGCGACGGCTACGAGGACGGCCAGGCGATCGCCGCGGCCGCCAAGGCGCCCACCACCATCCAGGTGGTCGAGACCACCGGGCCGCACTCCAGCGACGTCTGGAAGGACATGGTGCCGGGCGTCTTCGAGTGGCTGACCGGCGTCATCCCGGTCCAGTAACCCCACCCCACGCGATGAGGCGGCCCCGGAGGATTCCGGGGCCGCCTCATCGCGTTCGGGCGGCTCAGGCCGGTCCGGGCGGCTCAGGCCGGTTCGGGCGACTCAGGCCAGTTCGAGCGCCAGGTAGAAGTCCACCCGGTCCTCCAGCCGGGACAGGTCACGGCCGGTCAACTCCTCGATGCGGCCGATCCGGTACCGCAGCGTGTTGACGTGGACGTGCAGCTGCGCCGCGCACCTGGTCCACGAGCCGTCCGAGCGCAGGAACGCCTCCAGGGTGCGGACCAGGTCCGCCTGGTGCTCGATGTCGTAGGAGATCACGGTGTCCAGCAGCCGGCTGCGGAACGCCCGGCGGACCTCGTCCGGGACGGCCGCCAGCAGCAGCACGTGCGAGGCCAGCTCCTCCGGCCCGGCCACGCAGACCCGGCCGACCCGGGCGGCGGCGATCCGGCGGGCGTGCCGGGCCTCCTCCAGCGCCCCGCGCAGCCCGACCGCCGCCGGGGCGGGCGCGGACACCCCGAGGGTGATCCGGCCCTCCGAGCCCAGCCCGGCCTCCAGCGGGGCGAGCAGCCCGCGCAGGGTCTCGGCCGCCGGGCCGTCCGGCGCGGGGAGCACCACCACGGCGCCGGTGCCGGCTCCGGCGACCAGCGCGCGGTCGGCGGCGCCGCCCAGCGCCTCCTCCAGGATCACCCGGACCGCGCCCTCGGGCAGTCCGGTGCCCTCGGCGCTGACGACCACCCAGGCCCCGTCCGCCGCCGGCGGCTCGGAGTCGGGGCTCTCGTAGCGGGCGGCCATCGCCGAGGACGCGTACAGGGTGCGGCTGATCTCGGCCGGGTCGGCGTCGCGCCGCAGCAGGGCGAGCAACTCGTCGGCGAGGCGGCGGCGCAGCCGGCGGCCCTCGTCGCGGCGGTGCCGCTCGGCGGCGACCAGCCGGGCCAGGTTCTCGGCGAGCTGCTGGCGCTTGGGGGTCCACTCGGTGACGTCGCCGGCCACCACGAGCAGCCAGTCGGTCAGCGGCGCCTCGGCCTCGGGGGCGGCGGGCGCGGGCAGCAGCGAGTAGGCGCCGGCCGCCAGCCGGACCCGGTGCGGGGGGCGGCGGCGCTGGCGCTGGGCGGCGAGGTGGGCGCGGACCAGTTGGTCGCGGTCCTCGGCGGGCAGCCGGTCGGCCGGGCCGGCGATCACCGTGCCGGTGGGGGCGAGCACCCAGCAGTCGAGGTCGAGGTCGCCGCCGAGCAGGTCGAGGACGGCGTCCAGACCGCCGCCGCCGGCCGCCGAGACCAGCAGCCGGTGCCGGTCGACCAGGGCGGAGAGGTCGGCGGCCCGGTCGGCGGAGACCTGGCGGCCGACGAACTCGGTGACGGTGCCGAAGGCGATGTCGTCGGGCACCGCGAGCAGCGGCATCCGGTGCCGGCGGCAGGCCTCGACCAGGTCCGCGGGGACCGGCCCCACCTCGGCCTCGCCGGCCGCCAGGGCGACCGCGCCGCCGGCCACGATGGTGCGCACGAACCGCTCGGAGTCGGCCGGGCCGCTGCGCCACAGCATCCCGGTGAGGACCAGCTCGCCGCCGTGCAGGTACCGGCCCGGGTCCTGCAGATCGGTCGTCATCACCCCGCTGACCTGCCGGTCCAGCTCCTCCTCGGCCGCGAGCAGGCGCAGGCGCGGGGCGCCGGGGGCGAGCAGGTCACGGACACGCATCCGGGGGCTCCTAACGGGCGGGGGGTGGGGGTGCAGGGCGTCCGAACGCTCGGTCCGCGGTCACAGTCTGCCCGAACATCCGTGCTCGGCGTTACGTCCCAATGGGTGCCCGGACGGCCGGACCGTGGCCCGGGAAAGGCGTCCGGACTACGGTCGTAGGTAGCGCCCGGCGCCCGGCTGGGCTGCGGGATCGCCCTCCTTAGAGGAACGTACAGGACGCCGGGCGGCAGCACCGCCGGGGCTTCATGCCATCGGTGACTGCCAGTGGCCCCGGTCACAGCGGTTCACTGGCCTTGCCACCCGCCGCCGGACGTACAGCGTCGAGCACCGCACCGGGCACCGCGCCCACCCGTCCGGCCGGCGACGACTTGAGGAGACACCCGCATGGAGTTCCTTCGGCCCGCCACCTGGGACGAGGCACTCGCGGCGAAGGCCGAGCACCCGGCCGCGCTGCCCATCTCGGGCGGTACGGACGTCATGGTCGAGCTGAACTTCGACGTGCACCGGCCACCCGCGATCCTCGACCTGAACCGCGTCACCGAGCTCACCGAGTGGACGACCGAACGGACCGCGGCCGGCGAGGCCGTCCGGCTCGGCGCCGCCGTCCCCTACAGCCGGATCATCGCCGAGCTGTCCGGCCCGCTGCCCGGCCTGGCGTTGGCCGCGCACACCGTCGGCTCGCCGCAGATCCGCAACCGGGGCACCGTCGGCGGCAACCTCGGCGCGGCCTCGCCGGCCGGCGACTCCCACCCGGCGCTGCTGGCGGCCGGCCGGGACGTCCTGGTCGAGGCGGCCTCGGTGCGCGGCACCCGGCTGATCCCGATCGACGACTTCTACACCGGGGTCAAGCGCAACAGCCTGGAGCCGGACGAGCTGATCCGCGCGGTCCGGATCCCGGCCGCCGACGGCCCGCAGCAGTTCTCCAAGATCGGCACCCGCAACGCGATGGTGATCGCGGTCTGCGCGTTCGGCTTCGCGCTGCACCCGCGGACCGGCACCGTCGGCACCGGCATCGGTTCGGCCGCCCCCACCCCGCGCCGCGCCGTCGAGGCCGAGGAGTACCTGCGGGAGGTGCTCGCCGAGCGCGGCCTGTGGCACAGCGGCGACCTGCTGGGCGCCGAGGTGGTCCAGCGGTTCGGCGAGCTGGTCAAGGCCGCCGCCGCCCCGATCGACGACGTCCGGGGCACCGCCGACTACCGGCGGCACGCGCTCGCCGTGATGGCGCGCCGGACCCTGACCTGGACCTGGAACGACTACCGCAAGCAGATCAGGAGCGCGGCATGAGGGTCACGTTCACCGCCAACGGCAAGCCGGTCGAGGCCGACGACGTGTGGGAGGGCGAGAGCCTGCTCTACGTGCTGCGCGAGCGGGTCGGCCTGCCCGGCTCCAAGAACGCCTGCGAGCAGGGCGAGTGCGGTTCCTGCACGGTCTACCTGGACGGGGTGCCGGTCTGCTCCTGCCTGGTCGCGGCCGGCCAGGTGCAGGACCGCGAGGTGCGCACCGTCGAGGGGCTGGGCGCCGAGGACGGCGGGCTGGGCCTGGTCCAGCAGGCGTTCGTGGACGCCGGCGCCGTCCAGTGCGGCTTCTGCACGCCGGGCCTGCTGGTGCAGACCGACGCGCTGCTGGAGGAGGACGCCCAGCCGTCCGACGCCGACATCCGCGAGGCGCTCTCCGGCAACCTGTGCCGCTGCACCGGCTACGAGAAGATCATGGACGCGGTGCGGCTGGCCTCCGCCCGCAAGTGCGCCGGGAAGGCGGCCGGAGGGGCGGTGTCGGCATGAGCACCCGCGCTTCGCACACCCCCGCCGCGAGCACCCGCGCGATCCGGGGGCAGAAGAACCTCCAGGACATCCGGCAGACCAGCGAGCACGGCATCGGCGCCTCGCCGCTGCGCCCGGACGGCACGCTGAAGGTGCGCGGCGAGTTCGCGTACTCCTCCGACCTGTGGCACGAGGACATGCTCTGGGGCACGGCGCTGCGCTCGCCGCACCCCCGGGCGAGGATCCTGAGCGTCGACATCACCGAGGCCCTGAAGGTCCCCGGCGTGCACGCCGTGCTCACCCACGAGGACGTCCCCGGCTCGAAGTACTACGGCCTGGAGATCGCCGACCAGCCGGCCCTGGCGATCGACCGGATCCGCTACCACGGCGAGCCGATCGCGCTGGTCGCCGCCGACCACCCGGAGACCGCCCGGCGCGCCGCGAAGAAGATCGAGGTCGAGTACGAGGTGCTCACCCCGATCGTCACCGAGGAGCAGTGCCTGCACCCGGAGACCTACGGGTACGTGCACGAGCCGCACGAGTACAAGGCGCACGCCCACGGCAACATCTGCCACGAGCAGCGGCTGGTCTCCGGCCTCGGGGTGACCGACGAGGTGCGGGCGCTGGCGGACGTGGTGGTCAGCGGCAGCTACGAGGTCGGCATGCAGGACCAGGCCTTCCTCGGCCCGGAGTCCGGGCTGGCGGTGCCCGCCGAGGACGGCGGCGTCGACCTCTACATCGCCACCCAGTGGCTGCACGTGGACCGCAAGCAGATGGCGCCGGTGCTCGGCCTGCCGGAGGAGAAGGTCCGGCTGACCCTGGCCGGCGTGGGCGGGGCGTTCGGCGGCCGCGAGGACCTCTCGATGCAGATCCACGCCTGCCTGCTGGCCCTGCACACCGGCAAGCCGGTCAAGATCGTCTACTCCCGGGACGAGTCCTTCTTCGGCCACGTCCACCGCCACCCGGCCCGGATGTACTACGAGCACGGCGCCACCAGGGACGGCAAGCTGGTCTACGCCGACGCCCGGATCGTGCTGGACGGCGGGGCCTACACCTCCGCCTCGCCCGCCGTGGTCGGCAACGCCGCCTCGCTCGGACACGGCCCGTACGTGATCCCCAACGTCCGGATGCACGCCCTCGCGCTCTACAGCAACAACCCGTCCTGCGGGGCGATGCGCGGCTTCGGCGCCGTGCAGGCCGCGTTCGGCTACGAGTCCCAGATGGACAAGCTGGCCGCCGCGCTCGACCTGGACCCGGTCGTCTTCCGGCAGCTCAACGCCGTCAAGCAGGGCGACCACATGCCCACCGGCCAGGAGATCGACGCGCCCGCCCCGGTCGCCGAACTGCTCCAGCGGGTCAAGGACATGCCGCTGCCGCCGCCGCTGGACCTCGACGACCCGGACGTCCGGCAGCTGCCCGGCGCGCTCTCCAACACCTCGCACGGCGAGGGCATCGTGCGCGGCGTCGGCTACTCGGTCGGCATCAAGAACGTCGGCTTCTCCGAGGGCTTCGACGACTACTCCACCGCCCGGGTCCGGCTGGAGGTGATCGGCGGCGAGCCGGTCGCCCTGGTGCACACCGCGATGGCCGAGGTCGGGCAGGGCGGCGTCACCGTGCACGCCCAGATCGCCCGCACCGAGCTGGGCGTCGAGCAGGTCACCATCCAGCCCGCCGACACCCAGGTCGGCTCGGCCGGTTCCACCTCCGCCTCCCGGCAGACCTACATGACCGGCGGCGCCGTCAAGCTGGCCGCCGAGGCGGTGCGGCGGGAGCTCATCGAGAAGGGCCGGCGCCGCTACGGCTGGACCCGGCAGGACCTCACGCTCAGCGGCGGCAAGGTCGTCTCGGCCTCGGCCGGCCCGCTGGTCCCGATGGTCGACCTGCTCGGCGAGGACGCGATCGAGGCCACCCGCGAGCACCACCACCGCCCGACCACCCCGCTCGACCCGGTCACCGGGCAGGGCTTCGGCCACGTCCAGTACACCTTCTGCGCCAACCGCGCGGTGGTCGACGTGGACGTCGAGCTGGGCCTGGTCAAGGTGGTCGAGCTGAGCGCCGTCCAGGACGTCGGCAAGGCGCTCAACCCGCTCTCGGTGGTCGGCCAGATCCAGGGCGGCTGCACCCAGGCGCTCGGGCTCGCGGTGATGGAGGAGATCGTCCTGCGGGACGGGAAGGTGCGCAACGCCTCCTTCACCGACTACCTGATCCCGACCATCCTGGACACCCCGCCGATCCCGGTCGAGATCCTCGAACTGCCCGACCCCAACGCCCCGTACGGGCTGCGCGGGGTGGGCGAGGCGCCGACCGTCTCGGCGACGCCGTCCATCGTGGCCGCCATCCGCAACGCCACCGGGCTGGCGCTGGAGCGGATCCCGGTCCGGCCCGAGCACCTGACCACCGAGCGGCCCGGGGCGCTGTAGGGCCCCCGTCCGTTCGGAACGGCACCATCCCGCCATCGCACCACGGTCGCCGCCGGCCCACGCCGGGGCCGGCGGCGCCGCGTCCCACCCGCGCGCCCGTGAGTCGAAACGTCCCCCTGTGCCACGGCTTCATCGACTGGCTGTCAGGTCGGCTCGCCCACCCCAACCCCCTTTGACACTTGGGAGTGGACATGACCAGGATCCCCACGGAGCCCGGCACCACTGACGACAGATCCACCCCGGCGGAGACCCCCGCCCCGGCCCCGGCATCGGCCCCCGCGGCGCCCAGGAACGCGCTGGACGCCTACTTCAAGATCTCCGCCCGGGGATCGACCCTCGCCAACGAACTCCGCGGCGGCCTCACCACGTTCATGGCGATGGCCTACATCATCCTGCTGAACCCGATCATCCTGAGCGGCGCCGACGCCACCGGCGCCACGCTCGACCACGCCGCGCTCACCACCGCCACCGCGCTCGCGGCCGCCGTCACCACCGTCCTGATGGGCCTGGTCGGCAACGTCCCGCTGGCCCTCGCCGCCGGTCTCTCCGTCTCCGGCGCCGTCTCCGCCCTCGTGGTCCCGCACACCACCTGGCCGCAGGCGATGGGCCTGTGCGTGGTCTACGGCCTGCTGATCGTGCTGCTGGTGGTCTCCGGCCTGCGCGAACGGATCATGGACGGCATCCCGCTGCCGCTCAAGCACGCCATCACCATCGGCATCGGACTGTTCGTCACCGTCATCGGCCTCTACAAGGCCGGGTTCGTCCACACCGGCGGACCCACCCCGCTCTCGCTCGGCCCCGCCGGCGAACTCGCCGGCTGGCCGGTGCTGGTCTTCTGCGTCACCCTGCTCGCCGTCTTCGTGCTGATGGCCCGCAACGTGCGCGGCGCCATCCTGCTCGGCATCGCCGGCGGCACCGTCCTCGCCATGGCCGTCAACCGCCTCGCCGACGTCCCCGCCCAGGCCTGGCGCAACTCCGCCCCGGTCTGGCCCGGCTCCCCCGTCTCCGCGCCCGACTTCAGCCTGTTCGGCGACATCGACCTGTTCGGTGCCTTCGGCGGGCGGAGCATGGGCGCGATCAGCGCCTCGGTCGCGGTCTTCACCCTCGTCCTGGCCGGCTTCTTCGACGCGATGGCCACCATCATCGGCGTCGGCACCGAGGCCGGGCTAGCCGACCGGCGGGGCCGGATGCCCGGCCTGTCCAGGGCCCTGCTCGTCGACGGCGCCGGCGGCGCGATCGGCGGCCTGGCCGGCGCCTCCGGGCAGACCGTCTTCGTCGAGTCCGCCACCGGCGTCGGCGACGGCGCCCGCACCGGGCTCGCCTCCACGGTCACCGGCGGGCTCTTCGCCCTGATGCTGTTCCTCTCGCCGCTGGCCGGGCTCGTCCCGGTCGAGGTCGCCGCCGCCGCCCTCGTCGTCATCGGCTCGATGATGATGAGCCAGGCCCGGCACATCGACTGGTCCGACCGCGAGGTGGCCGTCCCGGCCTTCCTCACCTGCGTGCTGATGCCGCTCACCTACAGCATCACGGCGGGCGTCGCGGCCGGCGTCGTCTCCTACACGGTGATCAAGGCCGGGCAGGGGAAGTGGCGCGAGCCCGGGGCGCTGATGTGGATCCTCACCGCGGTCTTCCTCGTCTACTTCGCGCTCACCCCGGTCAAGTCCTGGCTGGGGGTGCACTGACTCGGACGGTGCCGACCCGACGGCGCTGATTCGAACGCCACGGCCGCCGTACGGGATCGTTCTCCCGTACGGCGGCCTCGGCCACCCGCACCGCCCGCCTTCCCGACACTCGTCCGCCCCGTTTGACTACCCTCGAAAGCGACAAGGAGCTCCCGACATGCAGGACATCGCCGAGCAGCTACTGGCCTGGCACGCGTCCGGCCGGTCCTTCGCCGTGGCCACGGTCGTCGGGGTCACCGGCAGCGCGCCCCGGGACCCGGGCGCCGCGCTCGCCGTCGACGCGGCCGGCGAGGCCGTCGGCAGCGTCTCCGGCGGCTGCGTCGAGGGGGCCGTCTACGAGCTCTGCCAAGCCGCCATCGCCTCCGGGGAGCCCGTGCTGGAGCGCTTCGGCTACAGCGACGAGGACGCCTTCGCGGTCGGCCTGACCTGCGGCGGAATCCTCGACGTCCTGGTCCAGCCGGTCGTCCCCGGCACCGACCCCGCGCTCGACACCGGCATCGCCCTGATCGCCGCCGGCACCCCCGTGGCCCTCGCCCGGGTCATCGCCGGCCCCGCCGGACTGCTCGGCACCACCGTCGCCGTCACCGCCGACGCCCACCACGGCGCCCTCTCCCCCGCCCCGACCGTCGCCGCCCCGCTGGAGCGCGCCGTCGTCACGGAGGCCCGGGCCATGCTGGAGGCCGGGCGCACCGGACGCCTCGTCCTCGGCCTCGACGGACGCCCCTGCGACGACCACGGCCAGGGCACCGTCACCCTCTTCGTCGAGTCGTACGTCCCCGCGCCGCGGATGCTGGTGTTCGGGGCGATCGACTTCGCCGCGGCCGTGGTCCGGATCGGCAAGTTCCTCGGCTACCACGTCACCGTCTGCGACGCCCGGCCCGTCTTCGCCACCGCCCGGCGCTTCCCCGAGGCCGACCGGGTCGTCGTCGACTGGCCGCACCGCTACCTCGACGCCCAGCTCGACCACCTGGACGGCCGGACCGTGCTGTGCGTGCTCACCCACGACGCCAAGTTCGACATCCCGCTGCTGGAACGCGCGCTGCGGCTGCCGGTCGGCTACGTCGGCGCGATGGGCTCCCGCCGCACCCACCGCGAACGCGAGGCCCAACTGCGCGAGGCCGGCCTGACCGAGGCCGAGATCGGACGGCTGCGCTCCCCCATCGGCCTCGACCTCGGTGCCCGCACCCCCGAGGAGACCGCCGTCTCGGTCGCCGCCGAGATCGTCGCCCACCGGCGCGGCGGCAGCTGCCTGCCGCTCAGCGCCGGGGACGGGCCGATCCACCACGGCCTCCCGGCCGTCACGGCTCCGGACGCCGGCGGCGCCCCGTCCACCCCGCACGCCGCCTAGCGGTTTGCGGGTCCCAGGGGGCTCAGGGGCTCAGGTCACCACGTTGTAGGCCTCGCAGATCAGCGGCGGTGTGGTCGGCATGCCCACCTCCTGGAGGATCGGCATCAGCACCGCCGCGAAGTGGTCGAACGCCTCCCGCGACTCCCAGACGTCCGTGACGTGCCACCCCCGGCCGTCCGGCGTCGGGCCCGCCGCGTGCAGCACCAGGCCGCGCACCGGCCAGTCAGAGGGCCGGTTCAACCCGGTGCCGCCGGTCAGCCGGTCCAGCGCCTCCTCGTACTGCTCCCGGCTGACCTCGGGAAGGTCGAACACCACGATGATCGCCATGGCACGGCTCCTCTGCCTGTTGCCGGTCGCCGGTCGCCTGTTGCCTGTCGCCGGTTGACCGTCCGCCCCTTCCCAGTGCAGCCCGCGCGCCGCCGGGGCGGCCAACCCGGTACCGCCGACCGGGTGAATTGCGGGGCCGCCACGGCGGCGGGACGCTGGAGGCGTGGACCCGCCCGCCCCCTCGGCGGGCCCGGAGAGGAGCACCGCCATGCGCGCGCTGCTGGAGATCGAACTGGACACCGCGACCACCAACAAGGCCATCGCGGACGGCACCATCCTGACGACCTTCGAACGGCTGATGGCCGACCTCAAGCCCGAGGCCGCCTACGCCTTCGCCCGCAACGGCCGGCGCTGCCAGATCGTCGTCGTCGACATCGCCGACGAGGCCGCCCTACCGTCCATCTGCGAACCGTTCTGGCTGGAGTTCAACGCCAGCATCGACGTGCACATCTGCATGAACCCGGCGGAGCTGCGCGAGGGCCTGGGCCGGCTCGGCCGGACGTCCTAGTCCCGCGTCCCAGTCCTGCGTCCCAGCCCTGCGTCCCAGCCCTGCGTCCCAGCCCTGCGTCCCAGTCCTACGTCTTAGTCCGCGAGCGCCAGCTTCACGCCGAAGCCGACCACCACCAGACCGGTCACCCGGTCCATCACCCGGCGCGCCACCGGACGGTTCAGCCAGCCGCGCAGCACCTGCGCGAACCCCACCAGCGCCGTCGACCAGACCAGCCCCTCCAGCACGTGCACGCAGGTCAGCGCCACACCGGCGGCGAAGTGCGGCGCCCCGGCCGGGATGAACTGCGGCAGCATCGCCACGTAGAAGACGCCCACCTTCGGGTTGAGCAGGTTGGTCAGCGTGCCGCGCCGCCAGCCGGCCGCCATCCCGCCGTCCGCCGGGGCCGCGCCCTTGGCTTCGGCCTCGGCCTCGCCCGCGCCCTTGCCCTCGGCCTTGCCCTCGGCCTTCGCCTTGACGCTGGCGCGCAGCATCCCGACGCCCATCCACACCAGGTAGGCCGCCCCGGCCCAGCGCAGCACCTCGTACGCCAGCTGGGAGGCGGTCAGCAGCGCCGTCACCCCGGCCGAGGTGAGGGTCCCCCAGAACAGCGTCCCGGTCTGGATCCCGAGCACCACCCCCCAGGCCTGCCGCCGGTGGCCGAGCGCCGAGGTGCGCAGGATCAGGGCGGTGTCCAGGCCCGGTGTGAGCGTCAGCAGCCCCACGACGAGGGCGAAGGACCACAGTGCGGTCGTCATCTCCATGGCCCCTGATGGTACGTCCACGGTCCTTGATCATGCGGACGCGTCCCCCGCGCCGGTCCCCGCCCGGCCAGCCGGCCGGGCCAGTCGGTCAGGCCAGTCGGTCAGGGCAGGCGGTCAGGGCAGGCGGCCGGGTCGGTCGGTCAGGGCAGGCGGCGGACCCGTTCGGCGACCCGGCGGCCCTCCTGCTCGGTCGGGTCGTACGCCACCCGCTGGCCCTCGACGAGCGTCCGGTCGCCGCCGTCCGCCGCCACGATCGAGTCGAAGTACACGTACAGCGCCGGTCCGTCCTCGTCGGGGGTGATCAGGCCGTAGCCGTGGTTCGCGTGGTAGGACTGCACGGTGCCGGTGGCCATGGCGGCCTCCTCGTCCATCAGGGGACGGGCGGATCCCGTCGGCACCCATGATCGACGCGGAACGGCCCGGGCGCGCGTCCGGCGGCCCCGGTGGGAGGACGACGGCGATGCGGACGGCCCGGGCGATCTCGCTGCTCCTGCTCCTCCAGGCCCGGCGCGCCATGACCGGCGCCGAACTGGCCGCCGAACTGGAGGTCTCCGAGCGCACCGTGCAGCGGGACGTGCTCGCCCTCGCCGAGGCCGGGGTCCCGGTCTACGCCGACCGCGGCCGGGCCGGCGGCTACCGGCTGCTCGACGGCTACCGCACCCGGCTGACCGGCCTCGACCGGGCCGAGGCCGAGGTGCTGCTGCTCGCCGGACTGCCCGGGCCGCTGGGCGACATGGGCCTCGCCGACCCGGCGCTGACCGCGCGGCTCAAGGTGGCCGGCGAGCTCGGCGACGCGCCGTCCGCGGGGGCCCGGCGGTTCCACCTGGACGCGCCCGGCTGGTTCCGCGACGCCCCCGCCCCGCCGCTGCTCGCCGAGGTCGCGCGGGCGGTGTGGGGCGGGCGGCTGCTGCGGATCCGCCACCGGAAGCGGGACGGTGCGGCGGAGGTCGAGCGAATACTGCGGCCGTACGGGCTGGTGCTGAAGGCGGGCGCCTGGTACCTGGTGGCCCGACCCGACGAGGGCGGCGCGTCTGTGTCTGCGTCTGCGTCTGCGTCCGCGCGGGTGTACCGGGTGGACCGGCTGACCGCCGCCGAACCGTCCGGGCGGACCTTCGAACGGGACGAGGAGTTCGACCTCGCCGCGTTCTGGGCGGCCAAGGCCGCGGAGTTCGCCCGCTCCCTGCTCCGGGAGACCGTGACCGTCCGGCTCAGCCCGCTCGGCGTCGACCGCCTGCCGCACCTGCTCGAACCGGTCGCCGCCCGGGAGGCGCTCGCCACCGCCGGCCCGCCGGACGGCCACGGGTGGGTGACCGTCCGGCTGCCCGTCGAGTCGCTCGACGTCGGCTACGAGGACCTGCTGCGCCTCGGCCCGGAGGCCGAGGCGCTCGAACCGCCGTCGCTGCGGCGGCGGTTGGCCGAGGCCGCGGCCCGCACCGCCGCGCGGTACGCCGCCCGGGCGGACGGTCAGCGGTAGCCGGCCGGGTCCAGCGGGCCGGCCGCGCCCTCCACGTCCACCAGGTACCGCCAGGCGTCGGGCCGGCTGCCGTCCAGATCGGTGAAGCCGTACTCCCGGGCCAGCGCGCCGCTGGACAGCGAGGTGCCGTTGAACCGCGCCACCTCCGGATCGGCGGCCAGCGCCACCACCGCCCGGCCGACGTACCCCGGCGACTCCGAGATCCCGAACTGCGGCTCGCCCGCCGTCGCCTCGCGCCACGTCTCCTCGGTGACGCCGAAGTGCTCCAGCATCATCTCCGACCGCATCCACCCCGGCGTGAGCGCCACCGCCGTCGCCCCGCGCGGCCCCAGCTCGTGCCCCAGGGCGAACGCCATCCGCAGCACGGCGGCCTTGGCGACGTCGTAGAAGAACGAGTTCCGGTAGCGGGTCGCGTTGTACTCCGCGGTGCCGTCGGTCATCTCCACCACCAGCCCGCCCGGGCGGCGCAGCAGCAGCGGCAGCAGGTGGTGGCTGGTGACCGCGTGCGTCTCCACCGCGAGGCGCAGCAGCCGCAGCCCCTTGTCCAGGTCGTGCTCCCAGACCGGGCTCTCCCACGCGAACAGCTGCTCGCCGCCCCAGATGTCGTTCACCAGGATGTCCAGCCCGCCCTGCTCGGCCTCGATCCGGGCGGCCACCGCCGCGACCTCGGCGGGCACCAGGTGGTCGGCCCGCACCGCGATCCCCCGCCCGCCGGCCGCCGTCACCAGCGCCGCCGTCTCCTCCAGCGTCTCCGCCCGCCCGTACTCCCCCCGGTGCCCCTCGGCGCTGCGCCCCGTCCCGTACACCGTCGCCCCCGCGGCCCCCAACTGCACCGCGATCCCCCGCCCGGCCCCCCGCGTCGCCCCCGCGACCAGCGCGATCTTGCCCTTCAACGGCTGTGCCATGTCCCGTCCTCCACTCACGTCCCACCGACACCACCGATGCTCCCCGGTAATCCCGACACCTCCTGTCGGGATTACCGAAGTCACCTACCAGCGGACGTATGGCGGCGGTACCATACGCATATGGCTCTCAAGCGCACGACCGTCTACGTCGAAGCCGAGGATCTCGCGGTGATCAAGGAGGCGGCGGCCCGTGAGGGGATAGCGGAAGCGGAGATCATCCGGGAAGGCATCCACCTCGCCGCGATGTCCAGGCGCACCTGGGACGAGCCGTTCTTCAGGGCCACGTACGAGCCGCTCGGCGAAGCCGCGGCGGACGACGTCTGGGCGGAGAAGGCCGCGGCCTACGAGCGGACGAAGTCGACCGCCGCCCCTGATGAACACCGTCGAGGCGCCGCGTGATCGTCGTCATCGCGGACACCTCGGGGCTTCTCGCGGCCCTCGACCGGGCGCACCCGGTTGGCCCCGCCGCGCGAGAGGTACTGGACAGCGCGGGCCTGCTGGTGATCTCGCCGGTACTGCTGAGCGAGCTCGATCATCTGGCTCGGCGGGTCCTGGGGCCCGCCGCGGCAACCCACGCGGTCGACGACGTCGTGCACCGCGTCCGCTCCGGGCGCGCCGTCCTCCCCGAGATCACCGCCGACACGCTGGACGCCGCACAGGCCGTCCGCGCCCGCCACCGCGGTCTCGGCCTCGACCTCGCGGACGCCGTCAACGTCGCCCTCGCGGCGGACTTCCGCACCGACGCGATCCTGACGCTCGATCAACGGGACTTCCGGGCGGTCCGGCCCCTGACCAAGCACAAGGCGTTCCGGGTCCTGCCCTTCGACCTGTGAGGCATCCCGGCGGGCCTCGGGCCGCACGGACGAGCCCGTGCGGCCCGAGGCCCTCGACCGCTTTCGTCGGTCGCGTTTTCGTCAGGTCACGTCGAGGCGGGCGGCGAGGCGGAGGAGGCCGGGGGCGAGGCGGCTGAGGAGGCGGGCGGTCTTGGCCTCGGGGGTGACGGGGACGATCGGCTTGCCGGTGCGGACGGCGGCGAGGATGGCGGCGGCCACCTTCTCGGGCGGGAAGCCGCGGCGGGCGTAGAGCTTCGCGGCGCGGGCCTGCTTGGCGGCCTGCTGGTCGGCCGTGGTGGCGGAGAAGGTGGAGGTGCGGGTGATGTTGGTGTTGACGATGCCCGGGCAGATGGTGGAGACGCCGATCCGGTGGCCGGCGAGTTCGGCGCGCAGGCAGTCGGAGAGCATGAAGACGGCGGCCTTGCTGGTCGCGTAGGCAGTGAGCGCCTTGGCCGGCAGGTAGGCGGCGGCGGAGGCGAGGTTGACGATGTGGCCGCCCTCGCCACGGTCGGCCATCAGGGTGCCGAAGGCGCGGCAGCCGTGGATGACGCCCCAGAGGTTGACGTCGAGGACCCGCTGCCACTCCTTCTCGGTGGTCTCCAGGAAGGTGCCGGAGTGGCCGATGCCCGCGTTGTTGACGACCACGTCGGGCACGCCGTGCTCGGCGGCGACCTGCTGGGCGAAGGCATCGACGGCGGCGCCGTCGCTGACGTCGACCCGGTAGGCGTGGGCGGGCGGGCCGATCAGGCCGGCGAGTTCGGCGGTGCGGCGGGCCGCGTCGAGGTCGAGGTCGCAGACCACCACCCGGGCGCCGTCCTCGGCGAAGGCGAGCGCGGTGGCCCGGCCGATGCCGCTGCCGCCGCCGGTGATGACGACCAGCCGGCCGTCGTCGGCCCGCTGGTCGGCGGTGTCGGGCCGTCCGCCCTCGGTGCGGGCGACGTGTTCGCGGACCATCCCGGCCACGGTGGTTCCCTTCTCCAGCAGCGCGGACCAGTGGCCGGCCCGCAGGGTGCGACGGGTGAGCCGGGGCACCCAGCGTTCCAGGCCCTCGGAGAGGTAGCCGCCGACGTAGCGGTCCTCGGTGAGGGTGATCAGCTGGACCGGCACCTCGGTGGGGCGTTCGCGCGGGTCGCGCAGGGTGGGCCGCATGTTCGCCCGGTACAGCTCGATGCCGCGGACCGCGTCCTGCCGCAGGGTGGGCTGCGGGTGGTCCGGGCGCGGGGTGACGCCCTCCAGGTCGCGCAGCACCCGGGGCCAGGCACGGGCGAGGCCGAGCCGCCACACGCCGGGGGCGAGATAGGGCAGGTGGAAGGCGGTGATGTACCAGGAGTGGACGCCCTGGGAGAGCAGTTGGCGCAGATGGCGCGGGGTGGGGCGGCGCAGCCGGGCGCGCAGCCAGTGCCCCATGTGGTCGAGGCAGGGCCCGGACATGGTGGTGTAGGAGGCGAGCCGGCGTTCGGCGCCGGGGCTGGTGACGGCCTCCCAGGACTGGAGCGAGCCCCAGTCGTGGGCGACGACGTGCACCGGGCGGTCCGGGCTGACCGCGTCGGCGACGGCGAACAGGTCGGCGGCGAGCTGCTCCAGGCGGTAGCCGGCCCGGTCGGCGGGGACTCCGGACGCGCCGGCGCCGCGCACGTCGTAGCGGACCACGTGGTGGTCGCGGGCGAGGTCGGCGGCGACGTCGTCCCAGACGGCGTGGGTGTCGGGGTAGCCGTGCACGAGCAGGACGGTGGGCGCGGCCGGGTCGCCGTCCTCGACGACGGCGAGCGGCAGGCCGCCGGAGTGGACGGTCCGGCGGCGGGTGCTTCGGCTGCTCATCGGGCGGCTCCCTCGGGCTCGGCGGCGGTCTTTGCTGCCGTGGCGGTGTCGGCGTTGGCGGCGGCGTCGGTGTTGGCGTTCCAGCGGCGGACGTGCGGCAGGTCGTCGTCCAGCCAGTAGGCGTCGTCCTCGGTCACCACCAGCAGCTCCTCGAACTTGATGCCGACCTCCCGGAAGCCGATGTGCGGCTCCACCGCCCACAGGCCCGGGGTGGGCGCGTGCCGGGAGGAGCGGCCGTCCGCCCAGAGCGGGGAACGGCCGTGCAGGCGTTCGCTGATCAGCTCGCGGCCGAGGGTCTGGAGGGTGCGCACGCCGAAGCCGAAGACGTTGACGCCGGCCGGGCCGCGGGCGGTCATCCGGGTGACCTGGTGGCCGATCACCCGGCCCGGGTAGACGCGGTGCCGGTTGTCGTAGCCGTGCGCCTCGATCTGCGCGTCGACCGCCGCGTACACCTCGGCGAGCGGCTTGCGGGCGCGGACCTCGGCCAGGATCAGCTCGCGGTAGACCTGGAGGTCGGCGGCCAGCCGGTCCCAGACGCGGTTCTCGCCGACCTTGCCGCCGTAGCCGATGTCGGCGGTGTAGCCGTCCACGACGGGCGCGCAGTCCAGCACGTACGGCATGCCCTCCTGGAGGCGGCGGTTGCCGGCGAAGAACTGCAGCGGGGTGTGGAAGTGGCGGAACGCGGTGCGGTCGCCGAACCAGGCGAACGGGACGTGGAAGAAGTCCTGCACACCGGCGGCGACCAGGCGGCGGCGCAGCTCGGTGGTGGCCTGCCGTTCGGTGACGCCGGGTTCGATCCAGGCGGCGACCTGCTCGGCGCAGTGGTAGGCGAGCTGCTGGGTCTCGCGGAAGCGGGCGAGGT
The DNA here is from genome assembly GCF_040683335.1 of Kitasatospora sp. NPDC093806. Lineage (NCBI taxonomy): Bacteria > Bacillati > Actinomycetota > Actinomycetes > Kitasatosporales > Streptomycetaceae > Kitasatospora > Kitasatospora sp. NPDC093806. The sequence continues at coordinate 36,396 of NZ_JBFBDO010000046.1, read as the reverse complement.
CGCGCTCGGTGAATGGGAAGGCGGGAGTGCGCGGCACGGCGGGGGTCCTTCCGGGGGTAGCTGAGTGGGGCGAGGCTTCCGGCGTCGGCCGGATCAGAGGTCGAGGACGAGGGTCTCGCCCTCGGCGGCCCGGGAGACGCAGGGCAGCAGCGCGCCGGCGGCCCGTTGTCCGGGGGTGAGGCGGCGGTCGCGGTGGTCGGGGGTGCCGGCCAGCAGCCGTACCTCGCAGGTGCCGCAGAAGCCCTGGTGGCAGGAGTACGGCAGGTCGGGGCGGGCCTCACGGAGCACGTCCAGGGCCGAGCGGTCGGCGGGGACGGCCAGGTCGGGGCCGTCGGCGCCGAGGCGGACGGTGAACGGCTCGCCGTCGGTGACCGGGGCGGCGCCGAAGCGTTCGAAGTGCAGGGCGGCGGCGGGCGAGGCGTCCAGGGCGGCCTGGACGGCGGTGAGCATCGGGGCCGGGCCGCAGCAGTAGACGGCCGCGCCGCGCGGGGCGTGGGCGAGCAGTTCGGCGCCGGTGGGCGGGCCGCCGTGCTCGTCGTCGGCGCGCAGGTGGACCCGGGCGGGGTCGAGGGCGCGCAGCTCGTCCGCGTACGGGAGGGTGTCGGCGCGGCGGCCGGTGTGGACGAGGTGCCAGTCCAGGCCGTGCCGTGCGGCCTCGCGGGCCATCGGGAGCAGCGGGGTGATGCCGATGCCGCCGGCCAGCAGCAGGACGGCCGGTTCGGCGCAGAAGGCGAAGCCGTTGCGCGGGCGGCGGGCGCCGAGCCGGGTGCCGGGGTGGAGAGTGTCGTGGACCTCGACGGAGCCGCCACCGCCGTCGGGGAGGCGACGGACGGCGATCCGGTAGGTGGTGCGGTCGGCGGGGTCGCCGCAGAGCGAGTAGTGGCGTTCGCGGCCGGAGGGGAGGGCAAGGCGTAGGTGGGCGCCGGGCTGCCAGGCCGGGAGGGGGCCGCCGGAGGGGTCGGCGAGGGTCAGTTCGACGGCGTCGGCGGCGACCGGGCGGCGGGCGGTGACGACCAGTTGGAGTCCCGGGGTGGGGCGGCTGAACGGGCGTCGGGGGTTGCGGCGGAGCAGCGGGCTGCCGAGCGCGGGGCTGTAGCGGTCGCCGAACGCGGTGAGGAAGCGGAGGAAGGCGTCGGCGCGCGGGCGGCCGTAGAGGTCGGGGGGCGGGGTGCTCAGGTCCATCCGGCGGGGTCCTTGGGTGGGGGGCGGCCGATGACGGGTGACGGCTGACGGAGATCAGCTGACGGATGACAGCTGACAGATAACAGATGACGTCAGTTGTCAGCTGTCAGCCGTCAGCTGTTGCCCGTCGGTCGTCAGCGGCCGGCGGCGGTGCGGGCGGCGGGCGAGGTCGCGAGGTAGCCGAGGGCCTGGCTGGAGGAGCCCTCCTGGGTGGGGTGGTAGCCGGGCCGCAGGTAGCGCAGACCGGAACGGACCGACCTGACCGGGTCGGGCAGCAGGCCGCGCCGGGCGATCCGGCCGGCCTCGCGCCAGGTGGGCCGGAGCCGGCCGTCGAGGGTCGGGTCGGCTGCGAGCAGGAACCGGGCGCCGCGCACCCAGAGGTGCACCAGGAGCGGCCCGGAGATCGCCATGCCGCGGACCCGCCGCAGGTAGCCGGGGTCGAGGTGGACCAGCAGGTCGAACGCGACGCTGCGGTGCTCGACCTCCTCGGCGCCGTGCCAGCGCAGCAGGTCGAGCATGGTCGGGTCGGCCTTGGCGCGGTCCAGGCCCGGGGAGTTGAGCGCCCAGTCGCCGAGGAAGGCGGTGAAGTGCTCGATCGCCGCGATGAAGGCGACCCGCTCGATGACGTTCTCGCGCCGCCGGTGGGCCGTCAGCCCCGGCTTGTCGCCGAGGACGCGGTGGAACAGCCAGGAGACCTGCCGCACGTACGGACGCGGGTCGAGCCCCTGCCCGAGCAGGTGGTCGAGGACCTCCTGGTGCGCCTCCGCGTGGATGGCCTCCTGGCCGATGAACCCGAGGACCTCCTCGCGGAGTTCCTCGTCGCGGATGAGCGGCAGGGCCTCCTTGAAGACCTTGACGAACCAGCGCTCGCCCTCCGGGAGGAGCAGGTGCAGCACGTTGATGATGTGGGTGGCCACCGGCTCGTCGGGGATCCAGTGCAGCGGCAGCCGGGCCCAGTCGAACCGGACGTCGCGCGGCTCCAGGACGAGGCTGTCGTGCACCCGGGCAGCGGGCGCGGCGAGGGCGGGGACGGGGGTGGCGCTGGGCATGGGAGGGCCCTCCTGACCTGCGGGTGGCGGCTCGGTCCGGCAAAAACTACTCGCGGGTAGTGCGAGCCACAAGGGTTTCGACGCCCCTTATCGACATCGAGTCTAATAAGTGATGTGCACCGCGGCGGCCCCCGGGAAACACGAAGGACCCCGCCGGGTACGGCGGGGTCCTCGGTGAGCGCGGTGGGCGCGGTGGGCGCGGGGTCCTCGGTGAGCGCGGCGGGCGCGGTGCGTCAGACCGCCATGGCCAGCATCAGCGGCGCGGCGCGGGCGGCGAGCAGTTCGGCGGCCGCCTTCAGCCGGTGCACGTTGCCGACCGGCATCGAGGTGGCCAGGCAGCCGACCGTGCTGCCGGCGGTCACCGGCACCGCCGCGCAGACCGTGCCCAGCGCGTACTCCTGGATGTCCAGCACCGGGACGGTGGCCGGCTGGCGCTCCAGGCGGTGCATCAGCTGATCGGCGTCGGTGACCGTCCGCGAGGTGAGCCGGGCCACCGGGTGGCGGGACAGGTGGTCCCGGCGCGCGTCGTGGTCGAGTTGGCTGAGCAGGCACTTGCCGATCGCGCTGGCGTGCGCGGTGGCCCGGAAGTCCACCCACTCCTGCACCGCCGGCGCGTGGTCGGCCGCCGAGACCGCCTCGACCGACAACTCGCCGTCGTGGTAGCGGGTGAAGTACACCGCCGCACCCAACTCGTCGCGGATCTCGGCCAGTTTGCGGTCCAGCCGGGCGCGGACGAGCTGCTCCCGGTTGTGTTGGCCGAGCAGCGCGAACGTCCCGCCGAGCACCCAACCGCCGTCCTGGCAGTGCAGGTAGCCCTCGATCTCCAGGATCTCCGCGAGCCGGCGAACCGTCGGCAGACTCAGCGAGGTGTCCCTGGCGAGGGTGACGAGGGTGGCCCCGCCGGGATGCCGGTCGACCGCCTCCAGCAGTCTGAGGGCGTGCTGCAGGGAGGCGAACGGACCGGGCACGCCCTGCTCCGGTACGGCGTGACGGCCCGGGGCTGGTGTCGACATGTCGTCCCCTTCCGATGTCCCCCCGCGACATGACCCGCGGGTAGTGTCCAGCCTATCCACCACCGGACGCCGCCAGCCTCCACTCCGCGGATTTTCGTGGAGGAGCGGTGAAGCACTTGACTGGCATATGCCCCACCCTCGCCTCCGCCACCCGTCCCCCAGGGCGTCCGAATCCGGACACGTCAGGAATCGTCGGCGGTTCGTCACTGGTTCGTCAGCGGTCCGTCCGCAGCTCGTCGGAAGCCGTCAGGAACCGTCAGGCTTCGTCGGCGCTGCGCAGTTCGGCGACGGCGGCCGCCAGGCGGGCGCCGTACTCCTCGTCGGCGGCGTGGAAGTGGGCGAGGTTCCGCTCGACGACGTCGTCCCGGGAGACCTGCGCCAGGGAGCCGGCCAGGTTGTCGATCAGCCGGCCCCGCTCGGCCTCGGACATCAGCCGGTAGAGCTCGCCGGCCTGGAAGAAGTCGTCGTCCTTGACGTGGGCCGGGGTGGCGTGGGTGCCGGTCCGGCCGCTCAGCCCGACCGGGGCGGCGAGGGCGGCGTCGCTCTGCACCGGGCCGCCGTGCGAGTTGGGCTCGTAGTTCCGGTCCCGGCCCGCCGGGTTGAGCGCGCCGAGGCCGTCCCGGCCGTAGTTGGCCGCCTCGGTGGCGCGCGGGGCGTTGACCGGCAGCTGGGTGTGGTTGACGCCGAGCCGGTAGCGCTGGGCGTCGGCGTAGGCGAACAGGCGGCCCTGGAGCATCTTGTCCGGCGACGGGCCGATGCCGGGCACGAAGTTGTTCGGGGAGAACGCGGCCTGCTCGACCTCGGCGAAGACGTTCTCGGGGTTGCGGTTGAGCACCAGGCGGCCGACCTTGACCAGCGGGTGGTCCGCGTGCGGCCAGACCTTGGTGACGTCGAAGGGGTTGAACCGGTAGTCGGCGGCCTCGGCGACCGGCATCAGCTGGACGTAGAGCGTCCAGGACGGGAACACCCCGCGCCCGATGGCCTGGTGGAGGTCGCGCTGGTGGCTGTCGGCGTCGTCGCCGACCGCCTCGGCGGCCTGCCGGGCGTCCAGCGAGCGGATGCCCTGATTGGTCTTGAAGTGGTACTTCACCCAGTGGGCCTCGCCGTCCTCGTTGACCCACTGGTAGGTGTGCGAGCCGTAGCCGTTCATGTGGCGGTAGGAGGCGGGGATGCCGCGGTCGCCGAACAGCCAGGTGATCTGGTGGGTCGAGGCCGGCGAGTGGGCCCAGAAGTCCCAGACGTTGTCGGCCTCCTGGACGCCGGTGTACGGGTCGCGCTTCTGCGAGTGGATGAAGTCCGGGAACTTCAGCGGGTCCTTGATGAAGAAGACCGGGGTGTTGTTGCCGACGAGGTCGTAGTTGCCCTGCTCGGTGTAGAACTTGACCGCGAAGCCGCGCGGGTCGCGCACCGCGTCGTTCGAGCCCAGGTTGCCCGCGACGGTGGAGAACCGCAGGAAGACCTCGGTGCGCTTGCCGACCTCGGCCAGGAACGCGGCCCGGGTGTACCGCGACACCTCGTCGGTGACCTCGAAGTAGCCGTAGGCGCCGGAGCCGCGCGCGTGCACGACGCGCTCCGGGATGCGCTCGCGGTTGAACCGGGCGAGCTTCTCCAGCAGGTGCTGATCCTGGATCAGCAGCGGACCGTACTCGCCGGCCGAGGCGGAGTTCTGGTTGTCGGCGACCGGGGCACCGGACTCCGTGGTCAGGATCTTGGGCATGGCGGGTCCTTCGGATGTCGGTGAGGGCTTTACGTGGAGCCTGATGTGACGTCACATCAGTTCGAGGAAGGCGAGGGCGAAGGCGACGGTGACGCCGCCGGCGACGATCAGGGGCGGGTGAGCTGGACGCCGAAGGGCTCGCCGGTGACGTCGACGACCCGACCGCGCAGCCAGGTGGTGCGCACGACCCCGGTGAGCGTCCGGCCCGCGTACGGGGTGACCGGGTTGCGGTGGTGCAACTCGGCGGGGTGGACGGCGAATTCACCGTCGGGGTCGAAGGCGACCAGGTCGGCGTCATGGCCGGGCGCGATGGCACCCTTGCGTCCGTCCAGGCCGACCAGCCGGGCCGGGCCGGCGGACATCCAGCCGACCAGGTCGGCGAGGGTGTGGCCGCGCCGGCGGGCCTCCGTCCAGACCGCGGGCAGACCGAGCTGGAGCGAGGCGATGCCGCCCCAGGCGGCGGCGAAGTCCCCGCTGCCGCCGCGCCCCGGCAACAGCTTGAGGTCGGGGGTGGACGGCGAGTGGTCGGAGACGACGGCAGCGAACTCGCCCGCCGCCAAGGCCTCCCAGAGCGCCTCGCGGTTGGCCTCGTCGCGGATCGGCGGACAGCACTTGAAGGCGGTGTCGCCGTCCGGGACGTACTCGGCGGCCAGGGTCAGGTAGTGCGGGCAGGTCTCGGCGGTGACCTCGACGCCGTCCGCCCGGGCCTGCCGCAGCAGCGGCAGCACGGCCGCCGAGGAGACGTGCAGGACGTGGACGCGGGCGCCGGTGCGGCGGGCGGCGTCGAGCAGCCGGACGACCGCGGCGGTCTCCGCGCCATCGGGGCGGGAGGCGAGGAAGTCCCGGTAGTGGACGCCGGGCTGCTGGGGCGCGGCGGCGAGCACGGCCGGGTCCTCGGCGTGGATGATGGCGAGCGCGCCGAGCCGGGCCTGCTCGGCCAACGCGGCTTCCAGATCGGCGGGTTCGAGGTGCGGGAACTCGTCGACGCCGCTCGGCGCGAGGAAGGACTTGAAGCCGAACACGCCCGCGCGGTGCAGGGGTTCGAGGTCGGCGAGGTTACCGGGGACGGCGCCGCCCCAGAAGCCGAGGTCGACCCAGGCCTGGCCCTCGGCGGTCTTCCGCTTGACCTCCAGCCCGGCGAGGGTGGTAGTGGGCGGCACCGAGTTGAGCGGCATGTCGACGACGGTGGTGACGCCGCCGGCCGCAGCCGCCCGGGTCGCGGTGGCGAAGCCCTCCCACTCGGTGCGGCCGGGCTCGTTGACGTGCACGTGGGTGTCGACCAGGCCGGGCAGCAGGGTGACGTCACCGAGATCGGTCACCGGCCGGCCCGGGTCGGCGACGGAGCCGGTGACGGAGCCGGTGACGGAGCCGGGACCGGTGACGGAGCCGTGCGCGGCGATCCGCTCGATCCTCCCGTCCCGGACCAGCACGTCCGCGGGTCGTTCGCCGTCCGGCAGGAACACCCGGCGGGAGCGGATCACCATGGTCTCGCCGATGGGCACAGGGAACCTCCGAAACCTCGTTGGAGCCTGGACGGAGCCTGGACATGGGGGTGGGTACGCCGAAGGATGGCCCGGAGCCTAGGACCGCCTTCAACAAAACGTCAATGGAGGAAGCCACAAGTGCCGCCGACATCCCGGGGCGGTGCTACCCGGGCAGCAGGTTCGCCGCCAGCCGCTCCCCCGCCACCTCGGCCAGCTCGCCCGCCCTGGTCAGGCCGTCGCCCGGACGCTCGCCCAACTCGCCGAGCGCGTAGGCGGCGACGAAGCCGGCCGCCCGCCACTCGCGTTCGGACAGCTCCACCCGCCCCGCCACGGCGACGACCGGGACCCCGGCCCGGGCCGCCGCCGCGGCGACGCCCGCGGGGGCCTTGCCGTGGAGCGTCTGCGCGTCCAGGCAGCCCTCGCCGGTGACGACGAGGCGTGCCCCTCGCACGGCCTCGTCGAAACCCAGCAGGTCGAGCAGGAACTCGATGCCGGGTCGCACGGTGGCACCCAGCAGGGCCAGCGCGGCGAAGCCGACCCCGCCCGCGGCCCCGGCGCCGGGAGCGTCCCGGACGTCGCGGCCGACCGCGGCGCCGACCACGTCGGCGAACCGGGTCAGACCTTCCTCCAACACCACCAGGTCCTCGCCGCTCGCGCCCTTCTGCGGGCCGTAGACGGCGGCGGCGCCGCGCGGGCCGAGCAGCGGGTTGTCGACGTCGCAGGCGACGACCAGCTCGACGCCGGCCAGCGCCCGGGCCGCCGGAGCGGGGTCGATCCGGTCCAGCCGACGCAACGCCGCGCCGCCGGGCGGCAGTTCGGCGCCGACGGCGTCGAGCAGCGGGACGCCGAGCGCCTGCACCATGCCGGCCCCGCCGTCGGTGCAGGCGCTGCCGCCGAGGCCGAGCACGATCCGCTCGGCGCCGAGGGCGACCGCGCGGGCGATCAGCTGGCCGACGCCGTAGGAGCCGGCCGCGAGCGGGGCGGTCCGGCCGGCGGGGAGCCGGGCCAGCCCGGAGGCCTGGGCCAGCTCGACGACGGCGGTGGTGCCCCGGACGGCGAACGCGGCGTCCACCGGCAGGCCGGTCGGACCGGCCACCTTGGCGGGGACCCGGGCGAACCCGGCCGCGAGGGCGGCGGCCAGGGTGCCCTCGCCGCCGTCGGCGACGGGCAGTTCGCGCACCTCGACGCCGGGGGCGGCACGACGGATGCCGACGGCGATCCGGGCGGCGGCCTCGGCCGCTTCGAGGGTGCCCTTGAACTTGTCGGGAGCTACGACCACATGGCCCTGGCGGCGGGTGGCGGGCATGGTGCGGGCCTCACTTCCGGACTGGTCTGGCGATGGTTCGTCAAGCATGGCCCCTGCGGCCACCCGGGCGGGGCTGGTCGACCGGCGGGCGGGCGGATGAGCCCCGGCCCACCCGCCGGTCGGGTCTGCGGTCTGCGGTCGGCTGACGGCTGACGGCTGACGGCTGACGGCTGACAGATTTCAGCTGTCAGATATCAGCTGACAACTTTCAGATGACAGATAACAGCTGACAGATTCTGTCATCCGTCAGCTGGCCTCCCGGTGGCGCGGGCACGACCGGACTGGTTCACGCCACCGGGAGGGATCTGGGGGGCGGCGACCGGGCGGGCTACGCCACCGCGCGGCCGGAGAGCCGCTCGACGCCGCGCAGCAGCGCCGAGTGGTCGAGGGAGCCGTCACCGTTGGCGCGGGCGGAGGCGACCAACTGGGCGACGACCGCGCCGACGGGCAGGGCGGCGCCGACGGCCCGGGCGGCCTCGGTGACGATGCCCATGTCCTTGTGGTGCAGGTCGATCCGGAAGCCGGGGGCGAACTCCCGGTCCAGCATGTTGACCTTCTTGCGGTTCAGCACGGTCGAGCCGGCCAGGCCGCCGCCGAGCACGTCCAAGGCGGCGGCGAGGTCGACACCGGCGTTCTCCAGGAACACCACGGCCTCGGCCAGCACCTGGATGTTCGCCGCCACGATCAGCTGGTTGGCGGCCTTGACGGTCTGACCGGCACCGGCCGGGCCGACGTGGACCACCGTGGTGCCGAGCACGTCGAAGAGCGGCTTGGCCTCGGCGAAGTCCTCGGCGGCGCCACCGACCATGATCGACAGCACCGCCTCGATCGCGCCCGCCTCACCGCCGGAGACCGGGGCGTCCAGGGTCCGGACGCCCTTCTCCCGGGCGGCGGCCTCGATCCTGATCGAGGTCTGCGGGGTGATGCTCGACATGTCGACGAGGAGCGTGCCCGGCCGGGCGTGCGCCAGGACGCCGCCCTCCCCCAGGACGACCTCCTCGACCTGCGGATCGGCCGGGACCATGGTGATCACCACCTCGGCGTCCCGGACCGCGTCCGCGATGCCGTCCGCGCCGTACCCGCCGGCCGCGACCAGGGCGTCGATCTGCGGCCGGGTGAGGTTGTACCCGGTGACGTGGTGGCCGGCCTTGACGAGGTTGGCGGCCATCGGGCTGCCCATGATGCCCAGGCCAATGAAGGCGATCTTGCGGCTCATCGCGTCGTTCCTTCTGTTACGTGAGAGGCATGAGGGAGCGTGAGAGGGTCTCAGGGAAGAAAGCGGATGTAAGTCAGCGAAATCGGGATAGCGAAACGTTTCAGCAGTCCGCCGCCCGGTACTCGCGCGGGAGCCACCCGAAGCTGTCGGCGCTGACGCCGCCGGACGGCCGGTACTCCAGGCCGATCCGGCCGGTGTAGCCGGCGGCGGTGAGCCGAGCGAAGAGGTCCTCGAAGTCCAGCCCGCCGGTGCCCGGCTCGTTGCGGCCGGGGGCGTCGGCGATCTGCACGTGGCCGATCCGGTCGGCATGGGTGTCGATGACGGCGGCCGGGTCCTCGCCGTTGCGGGCCAGGTGGTAGAGGTCGCAGAGGAACCGCGCGTTGCCCAGGCCGGTCGCGGCGTTCACCCGGTCCACCACCTCGACCGCGGCGGCGGCGGTGACCAGCGGGTAGTCCGGGGACTCCGGCCGGTTCAGCGCCTCGATCAGCAGGATCGCGCCGATGTCATGGGCGGCCCGCGCGGCGAGGGTGAGGTTCTCCAGCGCGAGCGCGTCCTGCTCGGCCGGGTCGACGCCGGCGACCCGGTTGCCGTACAGCGCGTTGAGCGCCGTGACCCCGAGCGAGGCGGCGAACGCGGTGGCAACCGGCAGGCTGGCCCGGAAGCGCTCCCGCTCGGACGGCACCGAGACGGTCCCCCGGGCGCCCCGGACCAGGTCGTCGAGCAGATTGAGGCCGGTGAGACGGACGCCGGCGTCCGTGAAGGTACGGCGCAGCGCGTCCAGTTCGACCTCGGCCGGGTCGTGCTCCGCGCCGAACGGCCACCACAGTTCGGCGGCGGTGAAGCCGGCGGCGGCGGCCGCGGCCGGTCGCTCCAGCAGCGGGAGTTCGCCGAACAGGATCGACAGGTTGACCGTGAAGCCGTGCCGCGAGGCGGCGCTCCCATCGGCGGGTACGTCGGCGGTCACATCGGCGGCCACGTCCATCACCTCGTGTCTCCGGATCTCTCTTCCACCATCCACGACTTCCGCAACTTCCACGATGCGAAAGCTGGATTCTGTCTGGCGAAAGCATCTCCACCCACCGGAAGACTGTCAAGGAGCCTGCAACAAATCGTTGAAGCACTCGCCCCTGACCGCCCGAACCCCGCTCGCTAGAGTGAGCGGGTGCGATTGATGGTGGAGTTCACGACGGAACCGTTCGAGCTGGACGCGTTCCCGCCGCATGCCGCGGCGGCCCGCAAGGCGGTCGACGAGGCCGGCCTGGCCGTCTCGGTCGGCCCGTTCGGCACCGGCGCCGAAGGCACGGCGGACCAGGTCCTGGCCGCCGTGACCAAGCTGCTCCGGGAGAGCCTGGACGCCGGCGCGACCCGGATATCGGTCCAGGTCAGCGTCCTCGACGAGGCCGAGGCCGACACCGGAGCCGACGCCCCCGCGGCCCCCGAGGAGGGCGGTACGCCGTGACCTCGCACGTGGAACACCCGCTCGCCGCGGCGATCAAGCCGCTGCTGGACGCGGTCGGCGCGACCCCCGTCCCGCTGGACGAGGCGAAGCCCGAGGACGTCGTCCTGGAGTGGGCGGGCGAGCGCGCACTGGCCGTCCGACTCCCCCACCTGAACAGCGCACTGGAGCGCCTGCTGGCCGAGATGGCCCGCCAGTTCGACGGCCGGCCGCTGGCCGAGCTGGACCGCGGGGACAAGCAGCGCGTCGTCGCCCTCCTGGAGGAACGCGGCGCCTTCACCGTCCGCCACGGCGTCGAGACCGTCGCGACCGCCCTCGGCGTGAGCCGCTTCACGGTCTACAACTACCTGAACCGGCAGGACGGTTCGAAGTCCGGCTGAGGCAGGGCGGGCACGGCAGGGCACCCGGGGCTCTCGTGAAAACGCGGCCACCAACAGTTCAACAAAGTGTTGACGGCCTGATCCCGCCGATCTAGCTTGTGCGGGTGGCACCACTCCCCAGGAGGTCCACCCGTGAACGACCACCCCCATGCCCTTGACGCCCTGGCGGCGGCCGACGCCGCCGGGCTGCGGGCGATCCTGCTGGAGGTCTGTTCCAGCCCCGGTTGGGCCGACGCCGTCGCGGCGACCCGCCCGTGGGCCGACCGCCAGTCCCTGCTCGACGCCAACGCGGCGGCCACCGCCGCGCTCGGCGCCGCCGACCTGCACGACGCGATGGCCGGCCACGCCCGGATCGGCTCGCCCACCCCGGGCGACGCCACGTCCGAGCGGGAGCAGTCCGGTGTCCGCGGGGCCGGCCCGGCCCTGCTGGACGAACTGCGCCGGGCCAACGCCGCCTACGAGGCCAAGTTCGGCCACGTGTTCCTGATCTGCGCCACCGGCCGTACCGCGGCCACCATGCTCGCCGCCCTGCGCGAACGCCAGCCGCACACCCCCGCGGCCGAGGCGGAGGTCGTCCGGGGCGAGCTGCGCAAGATCAACGACATCCGCATCAACCGCCTGCTCGACGAGAACTGACGTACCGTCAGATCAGTCGCGACACAGCGACACAGCGTCACAACCCTCGGCAGCGTCACCACCGCCATCAGTGAGGTCAGCACACCCATGACCGGCATCTCCACCCATGTGCTCGATACCAGCCTCGGCCGTCCGGCCGAAGGCGTCCCGGTCGAGCTCGCACTGCACACCGAGGACGGCTGGCAGGTGCTCGGCACCTCCGCCACGGACTCCGACGGCCGGGTCAAGGACCTGCCGGCCGTGGACGCGGTCTCGGACTCTGGCTCTGGCTCGGGCTCGGTCGTCCGACTGCTCTTCGACACCGCCGCGTACCACGCGCGGACGTCCGCGGAACCGCCGTTCTTCCCCGAGGTCTCGATCGTCTTCACGGTCGCGCCCGCGCAGCACCACTACCACGTACCGCTGCTGCTGAACCCGTTCGGTTACTCGGTCTACCGCGGAAGCTAGACCGCCCGATTGACAGGAGAGCCACGCGATGGCCCACGTGCTCGGTCAGAACCAGTACGGCAAGGCGGAGAACCGCATCGTCCGCGTCTACCGCGACTCCACCCGCCACGAGATCAAGGACCTGAACGTCTCGGTGGCCCTCTCCGGCGAGTTCGAGGACGTCCACCTCACCGGGTCGAACGCCAACTGCCTGCCCACCGACACCACCAAGAACACCGTGTACGCCTTCGCCAAGGAGCACGGCATCGAGTCGGCCGAGGCCTTCGGCATCACCCTGGCCCGGCACTTCGTCGACGACACCGCCCCCGTGCACCGCGCCCGGATCCGGATCGAGGAGTACGCCTGGGAGCGGATCCGCACCCCCGACAGCGAGGCCCGCTTCATCGGCTCCGAGGAGGTCGGGCACTCCTTCGTCCGCAGCGGCCAGGAGGTCCGCACCACCGAGGTCGTCTACGACGGCGAGTCCGTCCGGGTGATCTCCGGCCTCAAGGACCTGGTCGTGCTGAACTCCACCAACTCCGAGTTCTGGGGGTACATCAAGGACCGGTACACCACCCTCCAGGAGGCCTACGACCGGATCCTCGCCACCCAGGTCACCGCCCGGTGGAAGTACGGCTTCACCGGCCGCGCGGACGAGGCCGAGCCGGCGTGGAACCGCTGCTACACCCAGGTCCGGCGGCACCTGCTGGAGGCCTTCGCCGAGACCTACTCGTACTCGCTGCAGCAGACCCTGCACGCGATGGGCACCCGGGTCCTCGACCAGCGCGCCGAGGTGGACGAGGTCCGGCTCGAACTGCCCAACAAGCACCACTTCCTGGTCGACCTGGAGCCGTTCGGCCTCAAGAACGAGAACGAGGTCTACTACGCCGCCGACCGGATGTACGGCCTCATCGAGGGCACCGTGCACCGCGAGGGCGTCGTCCCGGTCATCCCGGTCGCCTGATCCCCCAGCACCGCCCCGTCACCAGCACCACCCGTTCTCTCCACCCCCACCCATCGGAGACCGTGCCCGGTTCAGGGCGGCCGGCCCGGGGAGCCGGAGGGACACCCCGAGGGACCCTCGCACCGCCGTCCCGCCCTCGGGAGACCTCCAGCGTCACGGGCGCGCCGAGAGCCGAGGCACAGGAGGGGCTCGACATGGCACCCAGCAGCACCGACAGCGCCGACAGCACCGGCAGCGACAACAGCGCTGACGGCAACAACCGCGCTGACGGCACCGACAGCACCGACGGCGGTTCCACCCCGGCAGCAGGCCCTGCCGGAAGCACGGCGGTCCACCCCGTGGACCAGCTGCTGCCCCCGGTGAGGCTCCTCACCAGCGGGCTCCAGCACGTCGCCGCGATGTACGCGGGGGTCGTCGCTCCCCCGCTCATCGTCGGCGCCGGCGTGGGCCTCTCCCCCGCCGAACTCGCCCTGCTCATCTCGGCCAGCCTGTTCACCGCCGGACTGGCCACCCTGCTCCAGACCGTCGGCGTCTGGCGGATCGGCGCCCGGCTGCCGTTCGTGAACGGCGTCTCGTTCGCCGGCGTCGCCCCGATGATCGCCATCGCGAAGGAGCACGGGCCCGAGGACGCCCTCCCGGTGATCTTCGGCGCGGTGATCGTCGCGGGGAGCCTCTGCCTGTTCGCGGCGCCGTACTTCTGCAAGCTGATCAGGTTCTTCCCGCCGGTCGTCCAGGGCACCGTGATCACCCTCATCGGGGTGTCCCTGCTCCCGGTGGCCGTCAACTGGGCGCGCGGCGGCTCGCCGGGCGCCCCCGGGTACGGCTCCGCCCGGGCCGTCGGACTCGCCGCGCTCACCCTCGGCGCGGTCGTCCTCGGCAACCGGCTGCTGCGCGGCTTCTGGCAGCAGCTGTCCCTGCTCGTCGGCTTGGCGGTCGGCACCCTGGCCGCCTTCCCGCTCGGGCTGGCCGACTTCGGCGCCGTCCGGGAGGCCCGGATCTTCGCCCTGCCCTCGCCGTTCCACTTCGGCACGCCGGTGTTCGACGCCGCCGCCATCGCCTCGCTCTGCATCGTCATGGTGGTCTCGATGACCGAGTCCACCGCCGACATGCTCGCCCTCGGCCGGATCGTCGACCGCGAGGCCGACGAGAAGACCCTCGCCGCCGGTCTGCGGGCCGACGGACTGGCCACCGCGGTCAGCCCGGTCTTCAACGGCTTCGCGGCCAGCGCCTTCGCCCAGAACATCGGGCTGGTGGCGCTGACCGGGATCCGCAGCCGCTACGTGGTCGCCACCGGCGGCGGGCTGCTGGTGCTGCTCGGGCTCTTCCCGGTGCTCGGCGCGGTCGTCTCGCTGGTGCCGCAGCCCGTCCTGGGCGGCGCCGGGATCGTGCTCTTCGGCACGGTCGCGGCCAGCGGCATCCGCACCCTCGCGGAGGCCGGCCTGGAGTCCGGCGGCAACACCCTGCTGGTGTCGGTCTCGCTCGGCGTGGGCATCGTCCCGATCGCCGCGCCGACCTTCTACGACGCGTTCCCGGAGGCCGCCCGCACCCTGCTGCACTCCGGGATATCGGCCGGCTGCGTGGCGGCCGTCCTGCTCAACCTGCTCTTCCACCACCTCGGCACCGCCCGGCCGGACGGCCGCTCGGCCGCGGCCCGGACCGACCACCGCCCCGCCGCCGACGGACCACCCGAGGCGACGCTGCCCACCGCGACACCGTCCTGACCCACCGTCCTGCCCCGCCGGGCGGGCCCACCGCCCCCCACCACCACACACACGCCCGCCCGGCCGTCCCTCCCTCGCCCTTGGAGCCCCCTCATGGCAGTCCAGCCCCCACCCGCCGACCAGCGGATCGTCATCGAGAACGCCGCGATCGCCACCGTCGACGCGAACGACACCGAGTACGCCCGCGGCCACGTGGTCGTCCTCGGCAACCGGATCGAGACGGTCGGCGACGGCCCCGCCCCGGACTGGCTGGACAACGTGGTGCGCCGGATCAACGCCGAGGGCCACCTCGTCACCCCCGGCCTGGTCAACACCCACCACCACTTCTACCAGTGGATCACCCGCGGCCTCGCCCAGGACAGCATCCTGTTCGACTGGCTGGTCGCCCTCTACCCGACCTGGGCCCGGATCGACGACCGGCTCGTGCACGCCGCCGCCCAGGGCTCCGCCGCCGCGCTGCTCAAGTCCGGCTGCACCACCGCCGCCGACCACCACTACGTCTTCCCGAAGGACGGCGGCGACATCCTCGGCGCCGAGATCGAGGCCGTCCGGGAGCTGGGTCTGCGGTTCACCGCGCTGCGCGGCTCGATGGACCGCGGCCGGAAGGACGGCGGCCTGCCCCCGGACCACGCGGTCGAGGACCTCGACACCATCCTCGCCGCCTCCGAGGAGGCCGTCGACCGGTACCACGACCCCTCCCCCGACGCGATGCTGCGGATCGCCCTCGCGCCCTGCTCGCCGTTCTCGGTCTCCACCCGGCTGCTGCGCGAGTCCGCCGAGCTCGCTCGCCGCAAGGGCGTCCGGCTGCACACCCACGGCTCCGAGACGGCCGAGGAGGAGGCGTTCTGCAAGGAGCTGTTCGGGATGGGCCCGACCGACTACTTCGAGTCGGTCGGCTGGCTGGGCGAGGACGTCTGGATGGCGCACTGCGTCCACATGAACGACTCCGACATCGCCAAGTTCGCCGAGACCGGCACCGGCGTCGCGCACTGCCCGTCCTCCAACGCCCGCCTGGCCGCCGGGATCGCGCGGGTCCCGGACATGCTGGCGGCCGGGGTCCCGGTCGGCCTCGGCGTCGACGGCACCGCCTCCAACGAGTCCGGCGAACTCGGCACCGAGCTGCGCAACGCCCTGCTGATCAACCGGCTGCACGGCTCCCCGACCGCGCTCACCGCCCGCCAGGCGCTGCGCCTGGGCACCATGGGCGGCGCCCGGGTGCTCGGCCGGCAGCACGAGCTCGGCTCGATCGAGGCCGGCAAGCTCGCCGACCTGGCGCTCTGGAAGGTCGACGGCGTCATGCACTCCTCGATCGCCGACCCGGTCGCCGCCCTCACCCTCGGCGCGCTGCCGCCGCTGGCCGTCCTGCTGGTCAACGGCAACGCGGTGGTCGAACACGGGCGGCTGACGACGGTGCACGAGGACCGGATCGCCCGGGCCTGCGCCCGCGCCGCCAAGGAGCTCGCCGCCCGGCCGGTCTGACGAACCCCGAGACTCCGGGCCGCCCCTGGGACGGCGCGCCGCCCGGACTCCGCCGACCGCGCACCGGGGCCTCCGGGGAGCGGCCGACGGAGCACTGCCCCGGACCCACGGCGAGGGTCCGGGGCAGCGGCGCGCCGTCGGACGGGCCCGTCCGGCGCCGGCTCCCACCCCCGTGGGGCGCCGACACCGTCCGGACCCGCCGCGACCGCCGATCCAGCGCGGCTCGACCCGACGCGGCTCAGGCCGTGCGGACCGCCTTCACCGCGGCCCCGCGCACCGCCGGCAGCAGGGCGGGCCCGGCCAGCGCGAACACCCCCGCCAGCACCACCCAGCCCGCCGCCCCGTGGTCCACCGCCGTCAGCGTGATCACCAGCGGGCCGATCACGTGCGCGCCCGCCTGCCCGCTCATGAACACCCCCTGGTACTCGCCGTGCGCCCGTGGGTCCGCCAGGTCCAGGCTGAGCGTCCAGCCGCCGGCCGAGGTCAGCAGCTCGCCGAGGGTGTGCACGAACGCCCCGGCGAGGATCGTCGCGGCCGCCGCCCAGGCCGGACCGTACTGCGCCGCCGCGTACACCAGGCACCCGCCCGCCAGCAGCAGCGCCCCGCGCGCACAGGCCCGCGCGGCCGACGGGACGTCGGTGACGCCCCGGCTCGCCCGCACCTGGAACAGCACCACCAGCAGGCAGTTGACCACGTTCACCGCCGCGACCATCGCGGCCGGCGCCTCGGTGGAGAGCACGATCCACAGCGGCAACCCGACTGACAGCACCGCGAGTTGCAGCTCCAGCACCGCGTGCAGCACGGTGACCACCAGGTACCGCCGGTCCCGCAGCGCCGTCCGGCGCCCGCCCGGCGCGGCGTCCGCCCCACCTGCTCCGCCGTCGGAGTCATCCGAGGCGACCGGCGCCGGCGCGGGGACGGGCAGCCCGACCAGCAGCGCCGCCACCGCCAGGAAGCTCACCGCGTCCAGCACCAGCACCGTCACGTACCCGGCGTACGAGTCGGCCTGCAGGACGAGCGCGGCACCGGCCGAGCCGGCCACCAGGCCCGCGTTCATCACCGACCGCAGCAGCGCCCGGGTCCGGACCTGGCCCTCGGCCGGCAGCGCCCGGGCGATCAGCGCGCTGCGCACCGCGACCGCCCCGCGTTCCAGCACGGTGGCCACGCAGGCCAGCACCACGAACGCCACGAAGGAGTGCACGAAGGCGTAGCCGAGCAGGGCGACCGCCTGGAGCGGCCCGACCACGAGCAGCAGCCGCTTGGTCCCGACCCGGTCGGCGAGCCGGCCCATCGGCACCCCGGCGAACACCCCGCAGACGCCCGCGACGGTCAGCCCGAGCGCCACCGAACCGGGCGTCAGGCCGATGGACCGGGTGAAGAACAGCACGTTCACGGTGACGAAGAGCCCGTCCCCGACGGAGTTCACCAGGCTCATCAGGACGAGCCGGCGCAGCAGCGGGTCGGCCGGCAGCAGGCGGCCGAGGGCATGCGGGGGCCGCGCCGGGGAGGTCGTGGAGGTCATGGGAGTAGGACAGCGGGGTTCCCGGCCGGGCGGAATTCTTTTACCGTTACGGTCAATGTTCGAGTTCCGCTTCGGCGTCGACGACCTCGCCGCCACCTGGTTCGCCTACTCCCCGCTGCAGGAGACGGTGTTGGGCCTGCGCGCCCGCAGGTGGACCGGCTACTACCCGGAGCAGCAGCCGTGGATCGCCGGCTGGCAGGACCGCTACGAGACGCTGGACACCGAGCTGTTGGACGCGCTGATCGCGCCGAACGCCTTCGTGCCGGACTTCCTGACGCCGCGTCCCCTCGTTCCCCGTCCGGACTTCCACGCCGAGCTCGCCCGGCAGGTGGCCACCCCGCCGGAGGTGGTGCGGGCGGACGTGCTGGCCGCGTACGTGGACGCCGGGAACCCGCTGCCGCCGGTGCTCGCCGCGCTGATCGACGATCCGGCCGAGCTGGCCGCCCGGGTGGCGGAGACGCTGGAGGCGTACTGGACCCGCTGCCTCGCCCCGGTGTGGTGGCCGCGGGCGCGGTCGGTGCTGGAGGCGGACCTCGCGTACCGGGCCCGGCTGCTCGCGGAGCGCGGCGCGGAGGGGCTGTTCGCGGACCTGGACGGGCGGATCTCCTGGCAGGCCGGGGTGCTGCGGCTGATCGACACCAATCCGGCCGTCCGGGCGCTGGGGACCTCGGTGGACGTGGCGGGGCGCGGGCTGGTGCTGATCCCGACGCTGGCCGGGATGGGCGCGCAGACCGACATCACCCAGGACGGCCCGCCGCTGATCACCTATCCGGCGCGCGGCAAGGCGACGATGGCGGAGGGGCTGGCCGGGCGTCCGGGGGCGGCGGGTCCGCCGCCGGGGCTGGTCGGGCTGATCGGGCCGGCCCGGGCCCGGCTGCTGATGCTGCTGGCGGCGCCGGCCTGTACCACCGAGCTCGCCCACCGGCTGGGGGTGACGCCGGGGGCGGTCAGCCGGCACCTCGGCGCGCTGGCCGCGGCCGGTCTGCTGGACCGGACCCGGCAGGGCCGCCGGGTGCTGTACCGGCGCAGCGGCCTCGGCGACGCCCTGACGCTCCGCAAGCCCTGAGTCCCCAGGCGCCCGACGGCCCGCAAAGCCCGACGGCTCGCGACTCCCGACGCTCCGCGAGCGCCAGGAGTCGCGGCCCGGGCTCAGCCCAGCAGCGGGAGCGCGGGCAGGGTCAGGAAGTCAACGAACTCCTCGGCCAGCGCGACCTGTTCGAAGAGCGCCGCGGCCTCCGTCCAGCGGCCGGCGTCGTAGGCCTGGTCGCCGAGTTCGGCCCGGAGCTCGGTCAGTTCCGCGGCCACCAGGCGGCGGACGAGGTCGGCGGTGGCCTTCTCCCCGGTGTCGGCGAGGACGACGCCGTTGTGGATCCACTGCCAGGTCTGCGAGCGGGAGATCTCGGCGGTGGCGGCGTCCTCCATCATGTGGAAGATGGCGACCGCGCCGAGTCCGCGCAGCCAGGCCTCGATGTAGCGGATGCCGACCTGGACGGCGTTGTGCAGCCCCTGGTGGGTGCAGCTGCCGCCGGCGGCAGCGATGTCGAGGAGCTGTTCGGCGGTGACCGGTCCGGCCGGGCCGGGGTTGTCCTTCTGGTGCGGGCGGTCGCCGAGGACGGCGTCGAAGCAGGCCCGGGCGACCGGGACGAGGTCCGGGTGGGCGACCCAGGAGCCGTCGAAGCCGTGGCCGGCCTCGCGCTCCTTGTCGGCGGTGACCTTCGCCAGGGCGGCCGCGTTGACCTCGGGGTCCTTGCGGCTGGGGATGAACGCGGCCATGCCGCCGATCGCGTGGGCGCCGCGCCGGTGGCAGGTCCGCACCAGCAGCCGGGTGTAGGCGGCCATGAACGGCGAGGCCATGGTGACGGCGTTGCGGTCCGGCAGGATGTAGTGCGGGCCGGCGTCGCGGAAGTTCTTGACGAGGGAGAACAGGTAGTCCCAGCGGCCCGCGTTGAGTCCGGCGGCGTGCTCGCGCAGTTCGTAGAGGATCTCGTCCATCTCGAACGCGGCGGTGATGGTCTCGATCAGCACGGTGGCGCGGATCGTGCCGTGCGGGATGCCGAGTTCGGCCTGGGCGTGGGTGAAGACGTCGTTCCAGAGCCGGGCTTCGAGGTGGCTCTCGGT
This sequence comes from Kitasatospora sp. NPDC093806, assembly GCF_040683335.1. Classification (NCBI taxonomy): domain Bacteria; kingdom Bacillati; phylum Actinomycetota; class Actinomycetes; order Kitasatosporales; family Streptomycetaceae; genus Kitasatospora; species Kitasatospora sp. NPDC093806. The sequence continues at coordinate 16,727 of NZ_JBFBDO010000046.1, read as the reverse complement.
CTTCGGGAGGTAGAAGTACGGGCCGGAGTTCGGGTCGTCGGCGCCGCGGGCGAGCAGCCGGGCGGCGTTGTGGAAGAAGTAGAGGCCGAAGTCGAGGAGGGCGCCGGCCACCGGTTCGCCGTCGACCAGCAGGTGGTGCTCGTCGAGGTGCCAGCCGCGCGGGCGGACCACGACGGTGGCGAGTTCGGCGGCGGGCCGCAGGGTGTAGGCCTTGCCGGCGTCGGTGGTGAAGTCGATCCGGCCTTCGAAGGCGTCGATCAGGTTGACCTGGCCGCCGAGGACGTTCTCCCAGGTCGGGGAGGTGGCGTCCTCGAAGTCGGCGAGCCAGACCCGGGCGCCGGAGTTGAGGGCGTTGATCACCATCTTGCGGTCGGTGGGACCGGTGATCTCGACCCGGCGGTCCTGGAGCGCGCGCGGCGCCTCGGCGACCCGCCAGTCGGCGGCGCGGACGTCGGCCGTCCCGGGGAGGAAGTCCAGGGTCCCGGTGCGGGCGATCTCGGCGCGGCGCTCCTTGCGGCGGGCCAGCAGCTCGCGGCGGCGGCCGTCGAACGCGCGGTGCAGGCCGGCGAGGAAGGCGAGCGCTTCCGGGGTGAGCACCTCCTCGGCCCGGTGGACGTGCGGCCCGGCGACCGTGACGACCGGCTCGGCGGGAGCGGCGCCGGGTCCGTGATCTGCAGCCATGAGCAGGACACTCCTCAATGGAGGGCTTGATTCTGTAGGGTGGAGACTAGTTTCCGCGATACAGAATTTCAACGGTTCGTTGAGAAGATCGAGACAAGCGTCGAGACGAGCCTCGAACCGAACGTACGAGAAGAACGGAGTGCGTGCCGATGACCCCGACCTCGGAGCGCGCGAGCAACGGCGTGCAGTCCGTCGAGCGCGCCTTCCAGCTGCTGGAGGCCCTCGCCGACGCCGGTGGCGTGGCGACGCTCAGCGAGCTCTCCGCCTCCTCCGGACTGCCGATGCCGACCATCCACCGGCTGGTCCGCACCCTCGTCCAGCAGGGCTACGTCCGCCAGGACACGGCGCGCCGCTACACCCTCGGCCCGCGGCTGATCCGGCTCGGCGAGACGGCGGGCCGGCTGCTCGGCAGCTGGGCCCGCCCCTACCTGGCGGAGCTGATGGAGGCCACCGGCGAGACCGCCAACCTGGCCGTGCTGGAGGGCGGCGAGGTGGTGTACGTCGGGCAGGTGCAGTCGCGGCGCTCGATGCGGATGTTCACCGAGGTCGGCCGCCGGGTGCAGCCGCACTGCACCGGGGTCGGCAAGGCGCTGCTGGCGCAGCTGCCCGAGGCGGAGGCGCGTGCCGTCCTGGGCCCCGGCCCGCTCCCCGAGCACACCCCGCACACCGTGACCGACCCGCAGGAGCTGCTGCGCCAGCTGGCCGAGGCGCGCGAGCGCGGCTACGTGGTCGACGACCAGGAGCAGGAGATCGGGGTGCGCTGCATCGCGCTGGCCGTCCCGGGCGCGCCGACCCCGACGGCGCTCTCGGTCTCCGGCCCGGAGGCCCGGATCCGGGCGCTGGAGGAGCCGGACGGCGCGGCGTCCCTGGTGCCGGTGATGACCGGGATCGCGGCCCGGCTCGGCCAGGTCCTGGCGCCGTGAAGCGCCCTGACGCGCCCTGACGACGCGCCCTGAACCCGCCACGCCGGGGGCTTCGCCCGTTCGAGCCACTCGGGGGCGGGTTGGCCGGGCCGGGGCGCGGCGGTCGGTCACGCTGGTCCGGACGCGGCCCGCGACGGCGCGGGGCGCCGGACGCTAAGGGCAGGGTGAGCGGCGATGTCGCAGAGCAGCGGGTCGGTTCGGGGTTACTTCGGCAGGTCACTGGCGGCGGGGTGCGCGCTGACGGCGCTCGTCGCCGGGACGGCTTGGGCGGACTGTCCGGTCCCGGAGCCGCGACCGGGGGCCGAACCGGTGACGGCCCCGGTGACCGGCGGGACGGCGGACCCGGTGACCGCTCCGGGGGCGGGCCCGGTGTCCGACCCGGGGGCGGCGGAGGCCGTGGCGGCCCGGCCGTCCAACTCGGACCTGGAGGTCGTCCGGATCGACCCCGACGCGGTCGCCCCGGGCGGGGTCACCACGCTCCACGCCTTCGTCGCCAACGTCGGCCCGGACCGGACGGCCTCGTCGTTCCGGGTGGTGGTCACCCTGCCGGAGGGCGTCACGCCGGAGGAGCCGTACTTCCCCGAAGAGTGCCAGGTGCTCCAGAACGGCCACCGGGTGCGCTGCACCTTCCCGGCCGGGCTGCCGGCGTACGAGAGCGCGACGGCGCTGGTCCCGATGCGGCTCGCCCCCACCGTCGAGCTCGGCGAGCTGACGGGCGGCTGGGTCTCGGTGCGCAGCAACGACGACCGCAACGACACGAACAACCTGCAGCCGTTCACGATCTCGGTCGTGGAGAACGTCGACTCCTGACGGGGCGGACGCTCTCCACGACGGCCGCTTCCTAGCGGTAGACGCGGACGTAGTCGGCGGCGAAGGTGATCGGCGCGGTGCCCGAGGGCGCGGGGTGGTAGTTCCCCGCGCTCAGGGACAGGTTGAGGATCGGGTACGCGGTCCAGCCGGCGCCGACGCCCTTGCCGTCCGAGAACACCTTCTTGCCGTTGACGTAGAAGTCGACCGAGCCGGCGCCGTAGTAGGTGCCGATGGTGACCCAGCCGTCCTTGGCGATCGCCTTGGCGTCGGTGTAATAGAGGTGGCCCGGGTTGATGTGGTTGGTCAGCTCCAGCAGGTTCGGGTTGTCGCTGTGGTACTCGAAGGAGTCGATCTCCCCGTGGGTGCCGCTGGTGCCGTTCCAGGTCCAGAGCGCCGGCCAGGCGCCGGTGCCGGCCGGGAGCTTGACCCGGGTCTCGATGTAGTCGCCGACCTTCACCTTGAAGGCCTCGCTGGAGTACTCGGTGGTGAGCAGGCCGGTGTCCCAGGCCTGCTTGCCGTTCTCCAGCGTGTGGCTGCTCGGCTTGGCGGTGAAGGTGGCGACGCCGCCGGAGACGCTGACGTTGTTCTTGTTCAGCCAGTCGAGCTTGTTGTCGTTCGGGTTGTGGTCGCCGTAGTGGTAGGAGCTGCTCCGGTCGGCGGTCCAGCGGGAGCCCAGGGCGAGGGTGTCGAAGTCGTCGGACCAGGCGAGCTGCTTGCCGGCGACCGGGATGCCGGTGGTGGGCGACGGCGTGGGGGTCGGCGTGGGGGTGGGGGTCGGGGTAGGCGTGGTGGTCGCGGCGGAGACCACGAGCTGCCGGGACGGCAGGTTGTGCCAGGCGCCGCCGAGGTCCTGCCAGAAGCCGAACTGGGTGTAGGTGCCGGCCGCCAGGGTGCGCGAGCCGGTGGTGATCGACAGGCCGCTCGGGCAGATCTGCTGGTTGGCCGCGCTGCCGGGGAAGTCGAGGTTGCGGCCGGCCGCGTCGCGGACGCCGACGCCGACGGTCTTCGCGGTGAAGCAGGAGTCCGAGTGGACGGTCAGCGCGGCCGTGGTGGCCTTGCCCGCGACCATGGTGGCCGGGGTGAGCTTGTCCTGGGTGACGGTCGGCAGGGTGGCGGCCTGGGCGCCGGTCAGGGCCGGGACGCCGCCGAGGAGGCCGGCGCCGGTGACGGCGAGCGCCCCGGTGGCGGCGAGGGCGACGGTGCGGCCCCGGCGGGCGGGGCGGGCGTGGCGGGGCGCGGGGCGCCGGTCGGGCTTCTGCATGGCAGTGTCCTCTGCGACGCCTGCGAGGTGAGCTGTCGGGTTCGGGCTGAGGTTGCCCGGCCGCCCGTGGAGCGGCTTCACCCCTAGCCGCGGCCCGCGCGCGGGAGCGCACGGGCCGGGCACTGACCTGGGTCCCCCGCTCCCGTCCGCTGTGGTGCTCGATGACCGGCCGGCGGGTGGACGGGACTCGGCGTCCCGGCGGCGGGGCTCCGCTGTGGCGGGAGCCCCTGCAGGCTAGGCAGTCGGTACGGGCACGGACAACTCCGTCCGGCCGGTTGTCGCGCAGCTCACACCCTGATTCGAGGATGATCAACGGTGCGGTGGAGTTGATCAGTTGGGGACGGGGAGGGTTCAGGCCGGGGCGTCCAGCCAGGCCGCGACCTGGGCCTGTGCCTCGGGTGCCCAGGCCAGCTCCAGGTGGTTGAGGCCGGCCAGCAGCCGGGTGCCGCCGACGGTGCCGATCCCCGTGGTGTCCAGCGCGCTCGCCGTGAACACGATGCCGTCGCTCGGCCCCCGGTTCTCGTTGAGCACCCCGGGGAGGTCCGCCGAACCGCCGGCCAGCAGGTAGGTCCGGACGGCCGCCGGGACCCCGGCCCGCTGCAGCGGCCCGATCAGCGACCCCGCGTCGATCGCGGCCTGGATCCCCTGGCCCGAGGTGTAGAAGCCCTGGCCGCCGAAGTAGGTCGTCCACCAGTCCTGCGCGGTGGAGTCCACCCCGTACCGGCCGTCCCAGCGGGCCAGCAGCTGCCGCTGCCCCGGGTAGCAGTCGTACCCGCCGGTCGGCAGCACCCCGAGGCAGGGCTGGGCGGTGTACGTCCCGTAGCAGGTCATGTACAGGTGCGGGGACGGCGCGTTCGCCGTGCCGCCGCAGGCCGGCCAGGTGGCCAGCGAGAAGGCCCAGCCGTGCGCGTACACGTAGTCCAGCCCGCCGTTGGGCCCGCCCAGGGTGACCAGCCGGCGGACGTCGCCCGCGTACGCCCGTCCCCAGGACGGGCGCACCGAGGACACGTACGCGCGGGCCGCGACCTCGCCCTTGCTCCAGGCGACCACGTCCACCTGCGGGACCCCGAGCCGGGCCCGGATCAGCGCGACCGCGTCGCCGACGGCCTGCGCCTGGACCAGGTTGTCGCCCTGCTTGTGGGCGAAGCCGACCGCGAACACCCGGTGGCCGCTCGCCGCCAGGTACTGGGCCAGCCCGGTGGCGGGGCAGGCGGCGGCGCCGCAGTTGCCGGACTCGCCGGGGGCGGCCCAGGCGCGGTCGGCGTTGTCGTTGGCGCCGTGGACGAGCAGGACGGGGGTCGGGCGGGGGCCGGTGTCCCAGCCGGCCGCCGAGTAGAGCAGGAACCGGCCCGAGAACGGCTGGCGGACCCCGCCGAAGTAGGTCAGGCGGGCGCCGTCCTGGTCGCCGCGGCCGCCCGGCGGGTACTGCTCGGCGGGGATGCCGGGGGTGGGGTCGAGGTAGCGCTCGACCTTGGCCCAGCCGTTCCCTGGGGCGGGGTACGTCGCCTCCAGGGTCGGCGCGGCGGCCGCCATGGTGACGGCGGTCGTGGTGGTGGCGGGTGCGGGGGTGGCGGGTGCGGGGGTGGCGGGTGCGGGGGTGGCCAGGAGGAGGGTGCTGAGCACGAGGCTGAGGAGGACGGCGGCGGCTCTGCCGCGTCGGACGGCGGTCTTCACGGGGGCGGCTCCGGTGGGGGGCGGCCCACGTCCCGGTGGGCCGGAGTGCGCACACCGTACGGGCGGCCCGGCGGCCCGCCCATGGGGCGGCGGCACACCCGGGGCGGCCGCGCTGTGGCGGGCCGGCCCGTGGTGCGGCGGGTGTGGTCCCGGGCAGGCGGAGGGCGTGGCGGCCGGTCCGTCGGGTTGTCCAGTGGCCGGTGTGTCGGATCCGGCGCGGAAAGTGCGCCGTGAAGGCGGGGTGGTCGGATAGGTTGGAGATCCATCCGTGCCCGGAGCGGCACCGACCGCATCCGGACACCGGAGATCCGGACACCAGATCCGGACACCGGAGACACATCAGAGACGAGGACCAGCCCCGCCATGACCGCGCCCCTGCCCGCCTTCGCCGGCCGTACCTTCCTGTTCCGGGTCGACAACGGCGCGGCCTTCCGCAACGCCTACTCGGCCGACGGCAAGCGGCTGCGCTGGGAGGGCCTCGGCGAGTCGGCGGGCCAGTGGGAGGACGTGGCGCTGCACGTCGCCGAGGTCGGGCCGCAGGTGTACTTCGTCAGCTGGACCGAGCAGAGCGGCATCACCGTCAGCCACGTCATGGACCTGGGCCGGCTGACCGTCCGCGCGTTCTGGACGTACGAGGGCGAGGGCGGCCGGGTCGGCGAGCTGCACACCGGGACGCTGGAGCAGGTGGCCTGAACCGCCCCCGAAACGCCGCCGCGCCGCGCCGCCCCGGGTAGGGGCTGCGCGGCGCGGTGCGGTGCGGTCGTCGATCGCGGCGCGGTCGTCGATCGTCGATTCAGACGGCCTGGCCGGCGCCCGGCACGACCAGGCGCTGGGAGACCCACTCCAGCGAGGACGGGAGCAGCTTGCTCCACGTCTCGAAGTTGTGGCCGCCGGTCTCCATCATGCTGTAGGACACCTGCATCGGGCTGTGCGTGGCGGCCACGAACGCCTCGGTCTCGCGCCGGTAGTTGCCGTCGCCCTCCCGGGTGCCGGCCAGCAGCAGGGACACCTTGGGCTGCGGCAGGTTCTTGAGCCGCCACATCAGGTCGGCCTCGTCGCGGCGCCGCTCGCTGCCGCCGAACAGGTCGCCGGTGGACGGGTCGTCGGCCGCCTGGTAGTAGCCGGACAGCGAGACGGCGGTCGGGAACACCTCGGGGTGACGCATGGCCAGCTTGAGGGCGCAGTAGCCGCCGGTCGAGTTGCCCATGAACGCCCAGGCCTGCGGGTCGGCGGAGACCCGGTAGGTCGCCTGGATCGCCGCGGGCACGTCCTTGGTGAAGTACGTCTCGGACTGCGGGCCGTTCGGGATGTCCTCGCACTCGGTGTCCCGCGGCAGCGCCGGCGAGGGACGCACCAGCACCAGCACGGTCGGCTGCATCCGGCCCTCCTGGAACAGCTTGAGCGCCGCGCCCGGGTAGTTGAGCCGGGTGACCAGGTTCTGCGCGATGCCGGGGAAGCCGGTGCTGACGATCAGTACGGGGAACTGCTTCTGCTCGTACTCCGGCTGGAAGTACTGCGGCGGCAGGTAGACGTACCCCTCGGTGGAGAGGCGGGTGGTGGCGCCGTCGATGCGGACCTCGCGGATCTCGCCGGACTTCGCGGGCTCGCGGCCGACCGCCCCGCCGCCCTTCACCTCGGCGTGGCCGATGGTCTCCACCCGCAGCCGGCCGGAGGCGTCCGCCTTGTTGTGGATGACCACCGGGCCGCTGTCGCCGGTGCCCAGCAGGTCGTCCCAACTGCTGTAGAACGCGAAGTAGTTGTTGGCCACCAGCCCCAGTGCGGCGAGGACGGTCAGCTGGGTGGCGAGCAGGGTGCCGATCCGGCCGAGCACCGCCCGCCAGGTCCGCTTCGACAGTCTCGGCCACAGCCAGACCGTTCCGACCATCGCCGCCACGGCGATCAGGACGGTCAATGCCAGCACCTTGTGGCTCGTCAGGCCCATGTCGTCTTTGCTCCCACGCCTCGTACTCCCCCGCCCCCGGGGGAAGTGACACCCGGGAGGGCCGCCCCGGTTCCCACCGTCCGCGGCGGATCCGTCGCCGAGGCGCGATCACCCAGCCTAACGCCCCCGGACGGCCTCCCGTCCCCGCCGACCAGCGGGAACACCATCGGCCTGGAGGAGGACACGCGGGGTTCGCGCGTCGTTCCGCGCCCGGTTTCGCTCACCGTAGGGGGCGGGCGCCGCCGGGGGTGACGGGCCGGATGTCAGTTGACGCGGGTCCAGAGGTCGAGGCCCGCGGTGAGCTCGCGCATGCAGCGGGCGCCGAGCTCGCGCGGCGAGCCGGGGCCGGTGGGCGGGGCCTCGGAGAGCGCCCACTCCTCCAGGGCGACCCGGATGGCGGTGGTGGCGGCCGCGGCGGCGAGCCGGATCTCCAGCGCGCCGGTGTCCGGCGGGCAGCGGTCGGCGATCGCGGCGCGCAGCCGCTCCTCGGAGTCGGCGTGGACGCGCTGCCAGACCGAGGCCAGGCGCGGGTCCCGGAGCAGGGCGCGGGTCCAGAGCATGGCCTCGGCGGCGGGCCCGTCGGACGGGGTCAGCGACTCGGCGGCGGAGCGCTCCAGCGCCTCGCGGACCGGCAGGTCGGCCGCGCCGTCGGCGAACAGCCGCACCCAGCGCTCGCCGCCGGCCGCGAGCAGCGGGGCGACGGCGTCCTCCTTCTCCGAGAAGTAGCGATAGAAGGTGCGCAGCGAGATGCCCGAGGCGTGGGCGACCTCCTCGGCGGTGACGGTCTCGGCCCCGCGGGCGGCGAACAGCTCGGCGGCGGCGCGGGCGATCTCCAGACGGGTGCTCTCGCGGCGGCGCTGGTTCAGGGTGGGGCGTCCGGTCACGGGCTCAGCGTACGCGGACGATCGGCGTCATGGCACATCGCGCCCGTATGGCATGTCAGGTCTTTTTGGCACAACGTGTCATCAAGGCGTACCGTGCCAGTGCGGACGCGAGCGAGGTCGCGGGCGCACGAACGGAACGGAGTACCCCCATGCAGCGGTTCAACGGACGGAACGTCCTCATCACCGGCGGCGGCTCGGGCATCGGCCAGGCCACGGTGCACCGGATCCTCGCCGAGGGCGGCCGGGTCGTCGCCGTCGACGTCAACGCGGACGGCCTCGGCGCCACGCTGGCCCGGGCGACCGCCGAGGGCACCGCCGACCGCCTCACCACGGCGGTCCTGGACGTGTCCGACGAGGCCGCCGTCCGGGCCGGCGTCGCGGCGGCGGTGGCCGGACTCGGCGGCCTGGACGTCCTGGTCAACGCGGCCGGCATCCTGCGCTCCGCGCACACCCACCAGACCAGCCTGGAGTTCTGGAACCGGCTGATCGCGGTCAACCTGACCGGCACGTTCCTGATGACCCGCGAGGCGCTGCCCGCCCTGCTCGCGAGCGGCGGCGGCGTGGTGGTGAACTTCAGCTCCACCTCCGCCACCTTCGCCCACCCCTACATGGCCGCGTACGCCGCGACCAAGGGCGGCATCCAGTCCTTCACGCACGCGATCGCCGCCGAGTACGCGAAGCAGGGGCTGCGCGCGGTCTGCGTCGCGCCGGGCAGCATCGACAGCGGCATGACCAACGACCCGGGCCTGCCGGCCGACGCCGACTTCGGCCTCCTCGGCAAGCTCTCCCCCGCCCTCGGGCAGGGCTTCGCCGGACCGGAGACGGTCGCCGGCGTGATCGCCATGCTCGCCTCGGCGGACGGCGCCTTCGTCACCGGGACGGAGATCCGGATCGACGGCGGCACGCACATGTGACGACCGCGGTCAGTCCTCGCCGTCGCCCGGGCCGTCGCGTGGGCCTGCTAGGCCTCGGCCGGGCCGGCCAGGCCGCCGTGGCGGGCGGCGGCGAGGACGGCCCGCGCGGCGCGGTCGGCGGCATGGTCGTCGACCGGCTCGCCGGTGATCAGCGCCCGGAAGTAGAGCGGCGCGGCGAGGTTCTTGATCACCTCGGCGGGGTCGGTGCCGGGCGGCAGCTCGCCGCGACCGACAGCCCGGACGACCACCGGCTCGGCGCGGCGCAGCCGGTCCGCGAAGATCCCCGCCCGCAGCTCGGCGACCCCCGGCGCGCGGACCGCGTCCGACAGCATCACCGTGAGCACGGCCGCCCCCGCCGGCGAGTCCAGCCAGGCCGCGAGGCCCCGGGCGAGGGCGCGCAGGTCGCCGTCGACCGTGCCGGTGTCGGGAATCGGGATGTCCCCCGCGATCCGGCCGGTGAGGGCGTCGAGGATCAGCCCGTCCCGGTCCTTCCAGCGCCGGTAGACCGTCGTCTTGTGGACGCCCGCCCGGTGGGCCACGCCGTCCATGGTGAGCGCGGCGTAGCCGACGTCGGCGAGTTCGGCGAGCGCCGCGGTCAGGACGGCCGCCCGGACCTTCTCGCCTCGGCCGACGGTCGGGCGGGGGGCGGCGGGGCTCGTCGCGCCGTTGTCGGCGGACTCTTCGGACATTGCAACTCCTGGTTGCGTTAGGGCGGGCAGCGTGCCACGCTCAGACTATCGCAACTATCCGTTGCGATAGCGGTTCGCGCATGGTTCGCGCCGTGCCGCGCATGGTTCGCGCCGTGCCGCGCATGGTTCGCGCTGTGCCGCGACCGAGATCGCGCCAGGGATCACCAAGGATCACCAGGAGGGGAACGCGCATGTCCAGGCCCTACCGCCACACCACCCCCGTCCAGCCGAAGGCCGCCACCGGCCGGGTGGCCGCCGTCTACGCGCAGATGGAGCAGGACTTCCTGCTCGCCGACGGGCCGCTGATGAGCCTCTCCCCCGCGCCCGAGCTGCTGGCCGCCACCTGGGCGCTCCTGCGCGAGGCCGAGATCGTCGGCACCGCCGGACGCGCCGCCAAGGAGGCGGTGGCCAGCGCGGTGTCACTCGCCAACCGCTGCCCGTTCTGCACGGAGGCGCACGCGCTGCTCGCCCACGGCGCCGGGGACCACGGCCTCGCCGAGGCCGCCCGGGCCGGCCACGCCCCCGACGACCGGCGGCACGCCGCGCTGCTCGCCTGGGCCGGCGCGACCCGCTCGCCCGGTGACCCGGCCCTCGCCGCGCCGCCGTTCCCGGCCGCCCAGGCGCCCGAGTTCCTCGGCACCGCCCTGGTCACCCACTTCATCAACCGGATGGTCACCTCGCTGCTGGACGAGGACGCGCTGTTGCCGAGCGCGGTCCGCCGCTCGGCGTACGTGCGGCGGGCCGCCGCCCTGACGGTCGGGCGCGCCGCCCGGCGCCGCCCCGAACCGGGCGCGGGGCTCGACGTCCTCGACGGTCTCGATCTCCTTGACGGTGTCGGCGGTGTCGACGGTGTCGACGCACCGGCCTGGGCCGGGCCGGGGCCGATCGGCCGGGCGTACGGCACGCTGGCGGCCACCGCCTCGGCGGGCGGCGGGCTGCTGGGGCTGTCGGCCCGCGCCGCCGTCCTCGCCGCGGTCGCGGCCTGGGACGGCGCGCACCCCGCACTCGGCGGCGACCCGGTGGCGGCGGCGCTCGGGGACGTCCCACCGGCGGAACGCCCGGCCGCCCGCCTGGCGCTGCTGGCCGCGCTGGCCCCGTACCGGATCACCGATGCGGATGTCGCCGCGTGGCGGCAGGTCGGCGGGGGAGGCGGCGATGGGGGCGGCCGGGACGGCGAGCTGACCCGGGTGCTGGCCTTCGGGGCGATCACGGCCACGGTGCGGGTCGAGGGGTGGCTGACAGATAACAGCTGACAGATTTCAGATTTCAGATTCTGTCAGCTGATCTCTGTTATCTGTCAGCTGAAATCTGTCAGTTGTCAGCTGTCAGCTGCTGCCTGTCAGCGACCCCCGTCCCCCGCCACTCGACCGCGAAGGCCTCCGCCGGGTTGGTGGTGAGGATGCGGTGCGGGAGGTCGGGGCCGAACTCACGGCTCAGGCGCGGGGCGAGGGCCGTGAGGAGGTGGGTGGGGCCGGGGGTGTGGCGGGCGGTCCGGGTGGTGGTGTCGCCGCCGAGCAACAGCCGGTCGGCATGGCCGGCCTCGACCAGGGCCGCCACCGTGTCGAACAGGTGGTGATCGGTCGCGTGGTTGGCGCGGGAGGGACCGTCCAGCGCCAGGAACGCACCGGCGGCCGCGAGTTCGCGGTGCAGACGGACGTCCGGATGCCGGTTGAGGTGCCCGAGGATCACCCGCCCGGGCGGGACGCCGTGCCGGTCGCAGAGCAGGTCCAGGACGTCGGGCGCGCCGGTGCCGAGCTCGTGGTGGACGGCGATCGGCGCGCCGGTGGCGTGGTGCGCCTCGGCGGCCGCCGCCATCACCCGCCGGGTGTGCCCGTCGAGGCTGTGGTAGTCGCCGGCCACCTTGACCAGTCCGGCGCGAACGCCCTCGGGCGCGCCACTCAGCGCGGCGGTGAGTTCGGTGATGAAGAGGCCCGCGAGCCCGTCGTAGCGCCGTTCCAGCTCGGCCGGGTCGTAGTGGACGGCCTGGTGCAGGCCGGTGGCCGCGAGCAGGTGGACGCCGGTGGCGCGGGAGAGTCCCGGCAGCGCGTCGGCCCGTCGCCCCATGCCGGCCGGCGTCCACTGGACGAACGCCCGGCCGCCGGCCGCCGCGAAGGCGCTCAGGACCGTCTCGGCGGCGGCCGGGTCGTCCAACTCCTCGCCGGGCAGTCGCGGGCTGCGCAGAAAGAGGTGGTCGTGGGCGTCACAGACACCGAGGTCGGCCGGGTCGAGGTCGCCCAGGACGGTGCGGACAGTGCGGACAGTGCGGACGGTGCGGGCGGTGCGGGTTCCGGTGCTCACGCCGCGGCCACGCCCTCGGCCCCGGCCTCCGCCTCGGCGAAGGTGGCGGCGGCGACCCGCAGCCCGGCCAGCGCCTTCGGCACGCCGACGTAGGGCGCGAGGTGCACCAGCACCTCGGTGATCTCCTCCCTGGTCAGGCCGATCCGCAGGCTGTTGCGGACGTGGTCGGCGAGCTGCGGTTCGACGCCGCCGAGCGCGGTGAGGGCAGCCAGGTTGGCCACCTGACGGTCCCGCAGCGCGAGCCCGGGCCGCTGGTAGGTGCCGCCGAACAGCGTGGTGACGATCCAGTCGGGGAAGCCGGGCGCGAGACCGTCGAGCCGGCCCAGGGTGTCGGCCTGGGTCTGCGGCCCGGCCAGTTCGGCGAGCAGGGCGTAGCCGGCGGCCCGGTCGAGCGGCGCGGGCGCGAGGTCGGCGGGCGTGATGCCCACGGGCGCGCGGTCGGCGGGACCGGAGGCGGAACCGGAGGAGGGAGCGGGGGCGGGGCTCATCGGGCGGGACGGTCCTTTCACCAGTGACGGCCGACGGGCAGCCGGTCGAGTTCGGGGCTGGAGAGGTGGTGCACGCGGTAGCGGGTGCCGGGCGCGGTGTCCGGGGCGGCGGTGTGCCAGAGGGCGAAGCGCAGCAGTTCCCAGCGGGCCGGGTCGACGGCGACGGCCGCCGTGTGCAGAGCGGGGTGGTCGGGCAGTTCGGCGAAGGCCCGTTCGACGGCCTCCGCCGGGTCCGCCTCCTCCGGCAGGCGCTCGATCTGCCGGGTGGCGACGGCCGGACCGGCGGTCGGACCAGCGGTCGGATCGGCGGCCGACCCGGTGGCCGGGGTAGCGGCGGCGGGGCCACGGCGCAGTCCGGCGCCGAGCCAGTGCCGGACGGCGGGGCGGCCGAAGTCGGCGCTGAGGCCGCGGAAGCCCGGTCCCCAGAGGAAGGCGTTCATGCCCTCCGCAGTGCGCCAGAGGTAGAACGGCGCGTACTGGTTGACGGACGATCCGTCGAGGCCGCGTTCCCGGACCAGGTAGGCCTTGAGGCCGAGGCCCGGGTAGTGGTCGAGCAGGTGACCCTTCTCGGCGACCCTGCGGCGGATGATCCCCATGTCGTAGTCGGCGGGGAGGGTGATCTCGTACTGCATGGCGTGCACGGGTGGCTCCGCTCCGTCGGCCTGGTGGATTGGTCGGTCCGCCGACCCAGTCGGCCTGGCTCGGTCGGCCCGGCTCGGTCGGCATGGCTCAGTCGGCCCGCCGACCCAGTCAGCCCGCCGGCTCATTCGGTCCGGTGGGCGGCGAGCAGGGCGAGGGCCCCGCGGACGGCCTGGTCGAACGGTTCGGTGCTGTCGGCGGCGCGGGCGAGCACGTAGCCGCCCTGGACGACGGCCACCACCGCGGCGGCGAGGTCGGCGGGGTCGCCGATCGGCCGCAGCTCGCCCGCCGCCCGGCCTTCGGCGAGCAGTTCGGCGAGTCGCCCGCGCAGCCAGTCGAAGGTCTCCTCGACGGGGGCGCGCAGCCGGGGGTCGGCGACCACCTCCGGGTCCTGCGCCATCCGGCCGATCCGGCAGCCGCGCAGCACGTCGCGGCGCCGGTGCAGGTAGCGGGCGACGCGGTCGTAGGCGGTGCCGGGGCCGGCCAGGTCGGCCTCGGCGACGGCGCGCATCTGCTCGGCGCTGCGGCGCAGGGCGGCGGCGGCGAGATCGGGTTTGCCGTCGAAGTGGTGGTACATGCTGCCCTGGCCGACGCCGGAGCGCTGCTGGATGGCCTTGGGGCTGGTGCCGACGTAGCCGCGCTCCCAGAGGAGTTCCTGGGTGCTCTCGATGAGGCGGTCCTGGGTTGCCATACCCGGCACTGTACCTACTGGTACGGACAGCTGTACATACCAGTAGGTACAGAACCGCCGGACGGCTCCGGAACGACGCGAGGCCGTGGGCCGCCCCCCGGCGGTCCACGGCCTCGCATGATCGTCGTCCCCGGGAACACCGGGTGCCATTCACCGGCGGACGGTGGCGCGCGTCACCCCGCCTGCCACCCGGCGCGGCAATCCTGCCTCAACCCGCGCGCCGGCCACCGTCACTCACGGTGCGTCACCGACCCCCGGCCTCAGACCCGTCCGACGGGAAGCTCGCGCCGGATCACCGGGGCGACCTCACTCGCGAACAGTTCCAGCTGCTCGTGCTGGACCTCCTCGGTGAGCGTGTCCACCCCGATGCCGACCACCTCGTTGCCGAAGGCCTCGTGGTAGCGGTGGATCTTCTCGATCACCTGCTGAGGGCTGCCGACCAGCGCCGACCCCCGTTCCAGCGCGTCCTCCAGGGACGCGAACGGCGAGTTGTTGTGCTTGCCCGCCGCCGAGTTGAACAGGGCGTCCCAGTACGGGCGGAAGCCCTCGATCGCGTCCTGCGAGCGCTTGGCGATGAACAGCCCGCCGAACCCGGTGCCGACCCGGGCCTCGCGCGGGTCGCGCCCGTAGTGCTCCCAGCGCTCGCGGTAGTGCTCCACCAGCGCCCGGTACTTCTCCAGCGGGTGGAAGGAGTTGGCGGAGAACAGCGGGTCGCCGTACCGGGCGGCCAGGTCGGTGGACTGGGTGCTGGTGGCGCTGCCGTGCCAGACCGGGATCGGCTCCTGATACGGGCGCGGCCAGCTGGTGACCTCGCGCAGCGGCGGCCGGGTGGCACCCTCCCAGCTGACCTTCTCCTCCCGCCAGAGCCGGCGCAGCAGGCCGTAGTTCTCGGCCAGCGCGTCCCACTGCTTCTCCTCGGGCAGGCCGAACAGGTCGAAGTGGCGCGGGTCGTTGCCCTTGCCGATGATCAACTCAAGCCGACCGGCGGAGAGTTGGTCGACCAGCGCGTAGTCCTCGGCGACCCGAACCGGGTCGAGGATGGAGAGCACGGTGACGGTGGTGAACAGCCGGATGGTCGAGGTGCGGGCCGCGATCGCGCTCAGCAGCACGGGCGGCGCCGGGGAGAGGAACGGCTCGCCGTGCCGCTCCCCCACCCCGTAGCCGTCGAAGCCGAGCCGTTCGGCGGTGACGGCCTGGTCGATGACGTTCTGCAGCTTCTCGTACGGAGTGCGCTGCACGCCGGTGACGGGGTCGGGTCCGTTGGACACGAGGGACGAGACGGTGAACCGCACGGCGGTCTCCTTGTGGGCGCTCGGTGGTCGGACGTCCGGCGCGACGGCCCGGCGGAGCGCCCCTCGGCCGGCCGCTCGCACAGGGCAGCACCGGGGGTGGGATCGCGCGGGGCCGGAGAAACTCCCGTGGACTCAGCGCGAGGTGCTGTGGGAGCGACAACAGCGCGGACGGACGGCACGGACGGACATTCCTCCGGCTCCCCCTTCCGCCCAGCGGGCCCACGAGACACACCTACGATCCACCGTGAGCATATGCAGCGGGCTTCGGGGGCGGCAAGGGCCGGACGGCCCCTCGCCGGAACCACCGGACCACCGGCCCGGACGACCGGACGACCCGACACGGAGCCCGGGGCGCTTCCGGCAGGTCCCTCGGCCGGACGGCCCCGGCCTGGCAGGATGTCCGACATGACCTACCTCGCCGCGGACGACCGCTACGCCTCGATGACCTACCGCCGGGCCGGCCGCAGCGGCGTGCTGCTGCCGGCCGTCTCGCTGGGCCTGTGGCACAACTTCGGTTACGCCCAGCCGCTGGACGTGCAGCGGGCCGTGCTGCGCCGCGCCTTCGACCGGGGCGTCACCCACTTCGACCTGGCGAACAACTACGGCCCGCCGTACGGCAGTGCGGAGCGCAACTTCGGCTACCTGTTCGCGCAGGACTTCCGCCCGTACCGGGACGAGCTGTTCATCGCCTCCAAGGCGGGCTACGACATGTGGCCCGGCCCGTACGGCGAGGGCGGCAGCCGAAAGTACCTGCTGGCCAGCCTGGACCAGTCGCTGGACCGGATGGGCCTCGACTACGTCGACGTGTTCTACTCGCACCGCTACGACCCGGACACGCCGCTCGAGGAGACGATGGGCGCGCTGGACTCGGCGGTCCGGGCCGGCAAGGCGCTGTACGCGGGCATCTCCAACTACCCGGCGGAGCAGCACCGGGAGGCGGTGGCGATCCTGCGCGAGCTGGGCACGCCGGTGCTGATGAACCAGTGCGCGTACTCGATCCTCAACCGGTACGTCGAGGACGACGGCGTGCTGGACGCGGTCGGCGACACCCAGACCAGCCTGATCTCCTACTCCCCGCTCGCCCAGGGGCTGCTGACGGATCGTTACCTGTCGGGGCAGGTGCCGGCCGGGTCGCGGATGTCGGTCGGCCACTTCCTCCGGGAGGAGGCGCTCACCGGGCCGAAGCTGAAGCAGCTCCGGGCACTGAACAAGGTGGCCGAGCGACGCGGGCAGTCGCTGGCCCAGCTCGCGCTGAGCTGGGTGCTGCGGGACCCGCGGGTGGTGTCGGTGATCATCGGGGCCAGCAGCGTGGCACAGCTGGACCAGAACCTCGACGCGCTGGCGGGCGGTCCGCTGACCGCCGAGGAGCTGGCCGAGATCGACGCGCTGAGCCGCTGAGCCCACTGACCCCACCGGGCTCCGGGCCGCCGGGGCCCCAAACCTCCGGGGCCCCAAGCCTCCGGGGCCCGGGCCGCCGAGCGGCCGGGGTGTCGGTCGCGGTGTCGGTCGCGGTGCCCGGCCGGTCCAGGCGTGACCGGCCG